>NZ_JAMYLA010000017.1:0-128328 GCF_040317725.1 Mesorhizobium sp. M1396
CCCAAAGCAGCAGCCAACGCATGGCTCGCAAAAGCACCCCGAAGATCGATGACGATCTCAAAACAGACCTGAGTCGTGTACCGTGAGGCCCTAGAGCATTACCGCTCTAACGCTTTGTTTTGACGCAATTCCGGACGGAAAACCGCTTCACACTTTTCCTGGAATTTCTCTAGCAGGAAGCGATTGCCGCGGCTTTCAGTCAGACGTGGTGGATATCGGTCCAGAGGTCGGACTTCACACGTACCGGTTGACGATGTTTTCCAGCAGTTCCTGGCGGCCCGACCTTGGCTGCGGCTCGATCTTCTTCTTGACGACGCGCTCGGCGATATCTTCCAGCGTGCGCTTGCCGGACAGCATCGCCTTGCCCTCGGCCGTGTTCCAGCCGGCATAGCGTTCGGCCAGCGGTGCGGACAGCGCCTTGTCCTCGACCATCCGGGCCGCCGCCTTGAGGCCGCGTGCGCAGGAATCCATGCCGCCGATATGACCGATCAGCAGATCCTGTGGGTCGAGCGACTGGCGGCGCAGCTTGGCGTCGAAATTGGTGCCGCCGGTCTTGAAACCGCCGGCCTGCAGGACCTGGTAGTAGGCCAGTGCCATTTCAGGCACGTTGTTGGGGAACTGGTCGGTGTCCCAGCCCGACTGGTAGTCGTTGCGGTTCATGTCGATCGAGCCGAAGACGCCGAGCGCATTGGCCAGCGCCAGCTCGTGCTCGAAGGAATGACCGGCCAGAATGGCGTGGCCCTGCTCGATGTTGAGCTTGACCTCCTTCTCCAATCCGAAGCGCTTGAGGAAGCCGTAGACGGTCGCGACATCGTAATCGTACTGGTGCTTGGTCGGCTCCTGCGGCTTCGGCTCGATCAGGATCGTGCCCTTGAAGCCGATCTTGTGCTTGTAGTCGACGACGAGGCTGAGGAAGCGGCCGGCCTGCTCCTGCTCGCGGGCAAGGTCGGTGTTGAGCAGCGTCTCATAGCCCTCGCGCCCGCCCCACAGCACGTAGTTCTCGCCCTTCAGACGCTTGGTGACGTCAATGCAGCTTTTCACCGTCGCCGCCGCATAGGCAAAGACATCCGGATCGGGATTGGTGGCGGCGCCCGACATGAAGCGGCGGTTGGAGAACAAATTGGCCGTGCCCCACAAAAGCTTGACGCCGGTCTGCTTCATCTTTCCCGCGAAGTAGTCGGCGATCTCGTCAAGGCGGGCCGCACTTTCGGAGAAATCCTTGCCTTCAGGCCGTACATCGGCGTCGTGGAAGCAGAAATAGGGCGCACCGAGCAGCGAGAACATCTCGAAGGCGACGTCTGCTTTCAGTTTCGCCAGTTCCATCGTGTCGATGCCGCCGGCCTTGGGGAACCACGGCCGGTCGAAGGTCTGGCCGCCGAACGGATCGCCGCCCGGCCAGGCAAAGGAATGCCAGTAGGCGACGGCGAAGCGCAGATGGTCTTCCAGCCGCTTGCCGGCCACAACCTCATCCGGGTTGTAGAACCGGTAAGCCAGCGGATTGGTCGAATCCGGTCCCTCATATTTGATCTTCTTGATGTCGCCGAAAAATCCGCTGCTCATGTTTTTTCCTCTCGAATAGTTCGCCCTGATTACGTCAGGTAATTCGCCTCGATTACCTCAGGCGTAATTGGTTTCGTTCGTCCGCTGGTCGAAAAGGCTCACGTCAAAACAGCCAGACAAAGGAGACAGGCCATGACCGACCTCAACAAGATCGCCCAAAACTACATCACCGCCTGGAACGAAAGCGATGCCGAGCGCCGGGCCGACTTGCTCAAGGCGACCTTCACCGAAGACGTCAGCTATCGCGATCCGCTCATGCAGGGCGATGGGCATGCGGGCGTCGCGGCTCTGATCGGCGGCGTGCAGCAGCGCTTTGCCGGGTTTCGCTTTTCGCTGAAGGGCACGCCGGACGGTTTTGCCGACAAGATCCGCTTCTCGTGGAATCTCGGACCCGAGGGGACGCCTTCGGTGATCGAAGGCACCGATATCGGCGTCATCGAGAACGGCCGCCTGAAGAGCGTCACCGGTTTTCTCGACAAGGTGCCGGCGCAGTGAGGACTTCTGGGGGAGGCGGGCGTGAAGCACCCCCCTCTGGCCTGCCGGCCATCTCCCCCGCAAGGGGGGAGATTGGTTGGCATCCGCGCCATCGCCAATCATCCACCTTGCAGGACTGGCATACCCGCCAACGCTGCTAATCTCCCCCCTTGCGGGGGAGATGCCCGGCAGGGCAGAGGGGGGTGCCTCGCGCTCATTCACGCGGTCACGCCCCTGATTGCCGGGTAGAGCGACCGGTAGCGCTGATACGCATCCGCATACGCCCCAGCGAGCGCAGCGTCCGGTTCAACGGTAGCATCCGTGCTGGGCGCCGTGCACACAGCCAGCGGATCGGCACCCGTCGCCGCGATCAGGCCGAGCCGTGCGGCGCCAAAGGCGGCGCCGAAGTCGCCGTCGGCGGGAATGTCGATAGGCAGTTGAAGCGCGGTGGCAATCGCCTTCAGCCAATAGCGCGAGCGCGAACCGCCGCCGATCGCCGTCACCCGCGTCAAGGTAGTGCCGGCCTTGGCCAGGGCTTCGAGGCTGTCGCGGAAGGCAAAGGCGACGCCCTCCAGCACGGCCTGCGTCAGCACGGCACGGCTCGATTCATGCGCCAGCCCGGTGAACGCGCCGCGAATGGCGGAATCATTGTGGGGTGTGCGCTCACCCGAGAGATAAGGCAGGAAGGACACGCCGCTGGGTGTCTTCAATGAGTCGCCGAGTTCGGCGGTCAATTCGCCGGCGCCTTTGCCGGTGATTTCGGACAGCCAGTTCAGCGAATCGGTTGCCGACAGGATGACGCCCATCTGGTGCCAGGTGTTCGGAAGCGCGTGGCAGAAGGTATGCACTGCACTTGCCGGGTTGGGCAGGTAGGACGCGTTGGCGGCAAACAGCACGCCCGATGTGCCGAGCGAGACGAAGGCGTGGCCGGCGCCGACCGTGCCCATGCCGCAGGCAGAGGCCGCATTGTCACCGGCACCGCCGGCGATCGGAATGCCGGCCTGGACGCCCCATTTCGAGGCCAGTTCGATACGCAGCGCGCCTGCCTTCTCCGTACCCTCGACCAGCGACGGCATCTGCTTTTCATCGAGCGATGTCGCGGCGAGCAGTTCCGCACTCCAGCGGCGCTTGCCGACATCGAGCCAGGACGTGCCGGCGGAATCCGACATTTCCGAAATGTGTTCGCCCGTAAGCCAGAGCCGCAGGAGATCCTTGGGCAGCAGCACTTTCGCGACCTTGGCGAAGACTGCGGGCTCGTTGTTCTTAACCCAGGCAAGCTTGGGCGCCGTGAAACCGGGAAATACGATGTTGCCGGTCAGCGCGCGGAAGCGCGGATCGGCGTCGAGGACGGCGGCCTCGGCATGGCTGCGTGTATCGTTCCACAGGATGCAGGGGCGCAGCACCTTGTCGGCGGCATCGAGCAGCGTTGCGCCATGCATGTGGCCGGACAGGCCGATACCCTTGACCGCGGCGAACTCCCCGGGATGCCTGGCCTTGAGATCGGCAATCGCCTCTTCGCAAGCGCGGATCCAGTCGTTGGGGTTCTGTTCCGACCAGCCTGGATGCGGCCGCGACACGTCGATCGACGCATGGCCGGAACCGATGACGGTTTGCCCGGCATCGATGAGCAGCGCCTTGACGCCCGATGTCCCGAGATCGAGGCCGAGATACATGGTTTCCTCCCCTTGCCATTAATTTTTTCGGGTCCCGAAATAATCTGGCTTGGTCAGTTTCTAAGACAAGATCGGTCGCGGGTCAATTCTCTGACAAATCGGCGGCACGCCGGGAAAGCAGCGCCGACAGTGGACTGTCGGGTCGCGCCATCGACCGTTCTGCCGTCAGCGCCCGGGCAAGCGCTCCCTCACCGGCGCGCAGGGCCGCCTCGATCAGTGTCAGGTCGATGACGTCGCGTTGGGCGTGGCTGCCGCCGAAACGGTGGGCGATCGCCCGGATCGGCCGGATCAGGCGTACGGTCTCGGCATAGCTGCCCTCACCGAATGCCTTGATGGCGAGCGTGAGGGGATGGCCGACATCCCTGGTGAAATCCGCATTGTCGTCGTTGCCATGCATGGCCTCGCGCTGCGTGTCGAGCAAGGTCCGAGCCGGGGCTTCGAGCCCGGCGCCGACAAACGCCATCATCGCGTGGGCATCGTTGAAGGCATAATTGCCGGCGCCGGCGTTGCGCCAGTTTGCGGCGATTGCCGTCCAGCGGTCGCCGACATCGATGCCGCCAAGATAAAACCGCCACAGGATTGCCGACGCATCGACCATGTTGAGCGCCATCGTCGATTGCACGCTGTAGATGGGGCCGTCATAGAGCGCCAGCACTTCGTCCGTTTCACCGAGATCATAATGGAACAGCGCCAGGTGCCACCAATTGTGCACCTGCAGGAAGCTCTCCCTTGTCCACGCCTCGGGGTTGGCGCGCATCCAGGCGATGCCATCCCTTTGCCGGCTTTGCATTTCCATGACATGGGCGACGGCATGCTGCGCCCAGCCGTCGCGCGGCTCCATGTCGACTGCCGAGCGGCCAAGCTGTTCGGCCCTGATATAGTCACCCATTTCCTCCAGCCCGAAGGCCTGCATGCCGAGCACGGCGTGATAGCCGGGCATGCCGCTTTGCCAGGACGGCAGGGCACGGGCGATGCGATCACGCAGCATGCGGGCATTGCCGGTGAAGAAATCGATCTGGTGGCCGACCTGCAGCGCCAACCCGTCGCGCGGGGTCTCGATGGTGATATCCTCGAGAACGCGGCTGGCTTGATGCCAACGCCCGTTGGCGAGATGACCGAGAGCCGAGACATGCGCCTGCTCGCGCGCGGTCGCGGCAAGCGACAGTGCCGTCTCATGGCACGCCTTGGCCACGGCCGTCGCCTCCCGCTCGGTCGCAAGGCCGAACAGATAGCCCTTGAAGACATGCGCCATGACAAAGCCCGGATCTTCCGCGATGGCGCGGTCGATGGACGCCACGGGATCGCCGATGAAGCACTGCAGTTGACGCACTGCCTGGCTGTAGGGCGTGACTCCCGCCTCCGTTGCACCCGAAAGCGTCAGGCCGAATACGTCCCTGATTGCCATGCGATGTCCTTTCATCGACCCGTGACAGGCCCTCGATCCTTCGGCCCAAGGCGATCCTAAAGCATGGGCCACCGACACGCCAACCATGCGCGCTGCGTTTGCCGCATGCGTGCTGGATCCATCCGCCGGGAACACCGTTTACACCTGCGATAGCGGCGACTCGGGCGGCAGACCGAGGCGTGATCGCCAAGGTGACGGACAAGGTCAGCATCTTCGCCACCGGCGACTACACCACTAATCCTGGCGGCCACAAACGCCGCATCCTCGAAGGCAATTTCGGCTTCAGCGTGAAATGGTGAGGCGAAGGTGTGCTGATATTCAGGTGATGCCGGTTTGCCACGGCTGTTTTCGCTGACCGCCGAAGTTGGCGCTGCCCGATGAACGAATCCAACCCCCTACCTCAGTTACCCGAACGCATCGCCACCGTGGCGATGCCGGCGCCGACCAGCAGCGTGCCGCCAGTGCGATTGAAGATGCGGATCGCCTTGGGATTGCGCACGACGTTGCGTGCGCGTGCCGCGATCAGCGCATAGCCGAAGGCATTGGCGAAGGCGAGCGCCAGGAAGGTCGTCTCGAAGATCAGCATCTGCGTCCAGAAATCGGCGTGCCGGTCGAGGAACTGCGGCAGGAAGGCAACAAAGAAGGTGATGCTTTTCGGGTTGAGCGCGGTGACCAGCCAGGCATGCGCCATCATCTTGGCCGACGACACCGCATCGGTGCGCGGTTCGGCTTTCAGCGTGCCGCCGGCACGAAACAGTTTCACGCCGAGATAGATCAGATAGCCGGCGCCGATCAGCTTCAGGATGGTGAAGACGGTCGCCGAGGCCGCCAGCAGCGCGCCGATGCCCAGCATCGACATTGTCATCGCGGTGAAGTCACCAAGCGCCACCCCGACGGCCATCGGCAATGCGGTGCGCCAGCCCTGGCCCAGCGCGTAGGACACGACCAGAAGGATGGTCGGACCCGGAATGATGAGAAGGATCGTCGATGCGGCGGCGAAGGCGGCCCAGTTTTCGAAGGACATGCTCGTCTCCGTTGAGCGTAAAGAAGAGGATAAATCCTTGGGTCCGGAAGAATGTAAAGAGGCGATTCCCTAATTCGCCAACGGCGGACCGGCGTCAGTTCGCGCCGCAAACGCAGGCTGAGCAAGGTGTCTTCACGCTTTATCAACCATGAATGATGAAAATGCCTGCTATCCGGCCGGACCGTGCTTCCCGCCGACAGCGTAGGGTTTGGGTATATGGGTGAGTTGCCGCAGGGTCTGACGCCGCCGCGAAATGGCGACGCAATCGAAATCGATCATCATCTTTCCCGCCGCGCCATCCTGTCGGGGGCAGGGGCGCTCGCACTGCTCAGCGCCGCCGGTTGCTCGACCTCGGGTGGCGGCCTGCCGGCGCTCGAGCTCGACGGCGTCACCACCGGTTCGGTGCCGCCGATGCGGCCCGCGATCAGCGTCGACAAGAACATCACCAGCCCCGGCGTCATGTATGCGGCGCTGACCGACGGCGGCTTTAACGTGCCGGAAGTGCCCTATTTGAAGGTCAAGCCGGAATTCCGCCGCCAGATCGTCGTCGACACGACAGGCGAGGCGCCCGGCACCATCGTCGTCCACCTGCAGGAGCGCATGCTCTATCTCGTCCAGCCGGGTGGCGATGCCATCCGCTACGGCGTCGGCATCGGCAAGGACGGCTTCCGCTGGTCCGGCCGCGCCAACATCCAGTACGGCAGGGAATGGCCGACCTGGACGCCGCCGCCCGAAATGATCGTCCGCAAGCCGGAACTGGTGAAATGGCAGGCCGGCCAGCCCGGCGGCCTGACCAACCCGCTCGGCGCGCGCGCTCTCTACATCTACCAGGACGGCAAGGACACCGGCTATCGCATCCACGGTTCGCCCGAATGGGCGAGCATCGGCCAGGCGATGTCGTCGGGTTGCGTGCGCCTGATCAACCAGGACATCATCGACCTCTACAGCCGCGTCTCCAAGAAAAACCCGGTGGTGGTCGTCTGACACGTCACCCGCTCCACTCTTCCGTTGCGCGATAGCAAAAGACAGGCGAATGTGCCTGCGAATTCATCGCTCGGGAGACGTCAGGAATGGCCGGAACTTTTGTCATCGCGCAGGGCGGCGGCCCAACCGCCGTCATCAACCAGACGGTGGTCGGGGCGACGCTGGAGATCCGCAAGCGGCATCCCGGTGCCAAGGTCCTCGGTTCCCTCCACGGCGTGCGCGGTATCCGTGACGGCAACTATGTCGATCTTTCCGCGATTCCCGAGGACCGGCTGCGGCTGATTGCCGGAACGCCCAGTGCAGCCCTTGGCTCGACACGCGACAAGCCGGATGCCGCCTATTGTGACGTCATCCTCAACGGATTGAAGAAGGCCGGCGCCGACGCTTTCATCTATATCGGCGGCAACGACACGTCGGGCACGCAGCAGATCCTGACCGATGCCGCAGGCGGCACGATCGCCTTCGTCCATGCGCCGAAGACCATCGACAATGACCTCGAGGAGAACGACCACACGCCGGGCTTCATTTCGGCGGCCGAGTTCGTCGCCGGCGCGTTCCTTTCCGTCGACCTCGATTTTCGCGCCTTGCCCGGCATCTATGTCGGCATCGTCATGGGTCGGCATGCCGGCTTCCTGACCGCGGCCGCCGCGGCATGGCAGCTCGACCCCGACAGCGGCCCGCATCTGGTCTATGTGCCCGAGCGCCCCTTCTCGGCCGCCGGTTTCATCGACGACGTGCGCGCCACGCTCGATCGCCACAAACGCTGCATCGTCGCCGTTTCGGAAGGTGTCGGCACCGCCGATGGCAAGGCGCTGGTCGAAAGCCTGGTGCCGCCGGACAAGCTCGAGCGCGACGCGCATGGCAACGTCAAGCTGTCGGGCAGCGATCTGCCGGCCGCACTCGAGCGCGCACTGGCCGAAGGCCTGCCCGGCAAGCGCGCCCGCGTCGACGCGCTCGGCTACATGCCGCGCGGCTATATCGGCGCCATTAGCGCGGTTGACGCGCGGGAGGCTTTCGATGCCGGCGCCTTCGCGGTTGCCGTCGCCGAACAGGGCGGCGGCTCGGTGGCGCTGCAGTATGACGGCACCAAAACGGTGCTGAAGAAGGTGCCACTGAAGAACGTCGCCGGCAAGACCCGCCACATGCCGGACGATTTCATGAAGCCCGATGTCAATCAGCTGTCCGACGCCGGCATGGCTTATCTCAAGCGGCTGGTTCCGGAGAAATACAAGGTCGGAAAGCCCTTCGTCTGATGCTGGGTCACAGCTGATGCCGGGCTCACAGCTGATGCCGGAGTGGTTCAGCAAAAGCATCATCGACGACAAGACGACGATGCTGACCGAACCGTTCGTGCATGAGTACCTGCGTGCCAACATCTGGTATCTGCGCGGCCGCGACGCCGACCTTCTGGTCGATACCGGCATGGGCATCCGTCCGCTGGCGCCTGAGATCGAGACGCCCGACGGCAAGCCGCTGCTGGTCGTCGCCACCCACATCCACCTCGACCATGTCGGCTCGCTGCACGAATTTCCGTGGCGAGCAGGGCCAAGGACAAGCGCGGAACAGTTCGAGAGCATGGATGAGGCGGCGACCTACGCCTACATGTTCCGTGATCTCGAAGGCGCCGTTTCGAAAGTGCCGGCGCCGGGCTGGAAGGCCGCCGACTACAAGATCCCGCCCGCGCCGCTAACGCGAACCCTGGACGAGGGCGACATCGTCGATCTCGGCGACCGGCAATTCCGTGTGCTGCATCTGCCTGGCCATTCGCCGGATTCGATCGCGCTGTTCGACGAGGCCGACGGTCTGTTCTTCAGCGGCGACGCCATCTACGACGACACGCTGATCGACGATCTGCCCGATTCGGACCGAACGGCCTATATCAGTACGATGCAGCGCCTGCTCGACCTGCCGATCCGCATCGGCCATGGCGGCCACGGTCCGAGCTTCGACAGCAAGCGCATGCACGACATCGCCACCGCGTATCTAGGGCGAACCGGCGGGATCTGATGCCCCGGCGAGGCAGGGAACACCGAACTGGCGCGGCGCCTGACGACATCGTGACCAGCCGTCATACGGAAATTAAATCTTCGTAAGGTTGCCCGAAAACCCTAAATCGGGCCAATCCACGTCCTAGATGCAGAGCTGTCGATCCGGTCGGCTGCCATGCCAGGCGAGACGGGCATTCGCGACGTTCGACACGCCGAATGGCCGGTTTCCCCACAAGGAGACCTCCACGGCGACCGATCAACTCTCGCCCGGACAAACGACCATGTCAGACATAATTCGCAGACATCGCGTCGCGGCCTTGCTGGGCGCTGCGCTGATCATATCTCCTTTCGTCATGTCTTTCGCTCAAAGCGAAGGTAACACCGTTCCGACCACCCAGACGCCTGTCGCCGGCCTCACCGCTCCCAACGGCTCGTTCGCCCCCATCGTGGCGGCCGACAAGCCGGCGGTGGTAACGATCACCACCGTCATGAAGGCAGAGCCTGGAACGACGAGCGATGCCTCTCCCTTCGACGGCGGCTCGCCTTTCGACGACTATTTTCGTCAGTTCTTCGGTGACCAGGGCATGCCGATGCCCAAGACACCGCCACAGCAGCAACCGCAGCGTGCCGAAGCGCTGGGTTCCGGCTTCATCGTGGGCGCGGATGGTATCATCGTCACCAACAATCACGTCATCGATGGTGCCTCCTCGATCAAGGTTGCGCTCGATGACGGCACCGAACTCCCCGCCAAGCTGGTCGGCCGCGATGCCAAGAACGATCTCGCCGTCCTCAAGGTCAAGTCGGACAAACCCCTGCCGACTGTCAAATGGGGTGATTCCGACAAGCTCATGCCAGGCGACCAGGTATTGGCCTTCGGCAACCCGTTCGGCATCGGCACCACCGTCACCGCAGGCATCGTTTCGGCCCGCGGCCGGGATTTGCACAGTGGCCCGTTCGACGACTTCATCCAGATCGACGCCCCGATCAATCATGGAAATTCCGGCGGTCCGCTGGTGGATGTGAACGGCAATGTCGTCGGCATCAACGCGGCGATCTATTCGCCCAATGGCGGCAGCGTCGGCGTTGGCTTCGCCATCCCGTCCGACCAGGCCCAGAAGGTTGTCGCCAAGCTGATGAAGGACGGCTCGATCCAGTATGGCTACCTCGGCGTCGAGATCCAGCCGGTGACGGCGGATGTGGCGAGCGCAATCGGCCTCGATCATCCCGCCGGCGCGCTGGTTTCGCGGGTCAATGACGGCTCGCCGGCCGCCAGGGCCGGAGTCGAGGCCGGCGACGTCATCACCAGCTTTGCCGGGCAGGATGTCAAGGATCCCAAGGACCTGTCGCGGGCGGTCGCCGATGTCACGCCTGGCGCCAGGGAGACCCTGAGCATCTGGCGCAAGGGCAAGGCCGTGGATATTTCCGTCGATATCGGGCGCAACACCGACGACGTGAAGACCGCGTCGCTGGACGACGGGTCCGGCGCGCCTGGCGTCGGGCAAGGTTCCCCGGCGATCGGGCTTGGCCTGATGGACATCACCCCTGACATTCGCGAGCAGATGAATCTCGCCCACAATCAGCGCGGTGCGGTGGTTGCCAGCGTCAATCCCGACAAGGCTGCCGCGGCTTCCGGAATCCAGGCCGGCGACATCATCGTCGCCGTCAATCAGATGCCGGTGAAGAGCGCCAGGCAGGTCACCCAGGCGATCGCCCAGGCCGGCAAGTCCGGCAGGAAGTCGGTGCTGTTGCTGGTCGAGCGCGATGGAGGCCAGATCTATGTCGCGGTGCCGCTCGCCAATGGCTGACGCGAGGCGCTGAACTGAATGCAAAGGCGGTAGGCTCTTCGGAACTGCCGCCTTGTCCGTCAAGATTTCGGTTGCCCGCGGCGGCATCATCGAGAAAACTGCGGCAGGCAGACGGATGCCTGGTGCAGAGGATTTACCGCGATGGTCACCCGAGGTTTCTCTTCAGGACGGCGGCCGCCAGCCGATGGCGATGCGCGCATTCCGCCCGGCCAATATCTCGAACAGGGTTTTCCAGTCTTGTCGGCCGGTCCGACGCCGCGTGTGCGCACCGAGGATTGGGCTTTCACGCTGAAGCATGGCCCGCGCCCGATCAAGAAATGGAACTGGGCCGAATTCAACGCGCTGCCGCTGACCAAGATGACACGCGACATCCATTGCGTGACCGCATGGACCAAGTTCGACACGCCGTGGCAGGGCGTGCTGGTCGACGATATCCTTGCAGACGCGGGTTTGGAGCCGCCGACCGGCTTCACGCTGGCGCACGCGTTCGATGGTTACACCACCAATGTGCCGGTAAAGGATCTCACCGCCGGCAAGGCCATGGTGGCGCTGCTCTATGAAGGCAAGCCAATCACGCCGGATCACGGCGGCCCGGCAAGACTGCTCGTTCCGCATCTCTATTTCTGGAAGTCGGCCAAATGGCTGAACGGCCTGCAGTTCACGACGCGCGACGAACCCGGTTTCTGGGAATTGCGCGGCTATCACATCCATGGCGATCCATGGCGCGAACAGCGCTATACGGGCGATCCATGAGCGATGCGGCAGCAGTGCAATCGCCCTGGCAGACGGCCGGGATCGTCCGTATCGAAAAGCGCACGCCGCGGGTCACCAGCTTCTTTTTCCAGCCATCGCGGCCCTTTGCCTATCGCGCCGGGCAGCATGTCGACGTCAGGCTGACGGCGCCGGACGGTTACCAAGCTCGCCGCTCCTATTCCATCGCCTCCGCGCCCGAGATTGACGGCGTGATCGAGCTGGCGATCGAGAAACTCGACGATGGCGAGGTCTCGCCATTCTTCCATGAGGTCGCGGCGATTGGTGACGAGATCGAACTGCGTGGGCCGCTCGGCGGGCATTTCATCTGGCCGGAAGATGAGAGTGGCCCGCTTGTGCTGGTCGGCGGCGGCTCCGGTGTCGTGCCCTTGAT
Source organism: Mesorhizobium sp. M1396 (assembly GCF_040317725.1). Lineage (NCBI taxonomy): Bacteria > Pseudomonadati > Pseudomonadota > Alphaproteobacteria > Hyphomicrobiales > Phyllobacteriaceae > Mesorhizobium > Mesorhizobium sp. M1396. The sequence continues at coordinate 12,058 of NZ_JAMYLA010000017.1, forward strand.
GTCGATGGTCCGCCATCGCGCCGCGCGTAATTCGAAGGTGCCCGTCATCCTGGTCTCTTCAGCCCGGATCTGGGACGAAGTGATCTTTCGCGACGAACTGATCGGCCTCGACGACCGCAGGGACGGCTTCGACCTTGTGCTGACACTGACGCGCGAAGCCGCGCGGCGCCCGGCCGATTATGCGCGGCGAGTGGACGTCGCGATGATGGCGCAAGCAATGGCGCGGCTGCCCGAGCCGCCCGGTCTCGCCTTTGTCTGCGGCTCCAACGCTTTCGTGTCGGTCGCCGCCCAGGCGCTGATTGATGCCGGCGTTGCAGCGGGAAACATTCGCACCGAACGCTACGGAGTCTGAACGGACGTTGCCTTCCCAACGCATGTCGTCTTGGCACTGACAGTTCGGCCGAGGACTCGATGCTTCAAGCATTGAAATCCGACCTGCAAGGTAATACCTTATCGAAACATGGTATTACCAGAGGATGAAGATGGCCACCACCGTTACGGCAAAGGGACAAGTGACCATTCCCAAACCGGTCCGCGATCTCCTGGGGATCGTCCCGGGCAGCAGGGTCGATTTCCGACGCGCCGCCGATGGCAGCGTGGTGCTGGCTCGCGTTGACAAAAAGCCGCCTGCGAGCCGCTTCGCCAAGTTGCGCGGCCATGCCGGCGAGGGGCTTACGACCGACGCGATCATGGCGCTGACGCGTGGCGAAGCGTGACGTTCGTCGACACCAACGTTCTGCTCGACCTCGTTACGGATGATCCGACCTGGGCGGACTGGTCGGTTGCACAGCTCGAGGCAGCGAGCCTTAATGGGCCATTGTTGATCAATGATGCGGTCTACGCCGAACTTGCTGTTCGGTACACTCGCATCGAGGATCTCGAGACGTTTCTGGACGCGGCCGGTCTCGAAATGGCTCCGATGCCGAGAGCCGCCCTTTTCCTGGCCGGAAAGGTGTTCACACAATACCGCCGATCAGGAGGATCCAGGATTGGCGTGTTGCCCGACTTCTTTATTGGCGCCCATGCCGCTGTCGCTCGGCTTCCGCTCCTGACCCGTGATGTCAGCCGCTACCGGACCTATTTCCCATCCTTGAGGCTGATCACTCCGGGCCCCTGATGGCACCAACCGCCGGTCACGCCTCGATTTCGAGCGCCGAAAGCGGTTTTGAGCAACAGGCGAGGATAAAGCCGTCGTCGATCTCGTGGTCGAGGATGCCGCCATTGTGGCTCATCTCGACGTCGCCCGCGACCTTCTTCACTTTGCAGGTGCCGCACAGGCCAAACTCGCATGCGGCGGGAATCCTCACACCTGAAGCCCGCGCGGTCTGCAGCACGGTTTGGCCGGCGACGCATTCGGCGTCGACATCCGAAAGCGCGAACCGGATCGGTGTCACGGCTTCGGCGACAACGGCGGCGCCGTCTTCCTCGGGCGACGTGAACGGCGCCAGGATTTCTTCCACGACAGGCGCCGCAAAGCTCTCCTGATGATATTTCGTCATGTCGAAGCCGGTGGCCTCCAGCATGCCGCGCACGGCGCGCATGAAGGGATCGGGGCCGCAGCAGAAGATTTCGCGCTCGCGGAAATCGGGCGCCAGCAATGGCAGCCGGATCGCATCGATGCGGCCCATATGGCCGAACCAGCCCTCGCGGCTCGACCGCTCCTCGATCATGAAGCCGAGCGACAGGCCGGGCATGCGGCTGCCGAGCAGTTCGAGTTCCTTGCGGAAGATGATCTCTTCCGGACGGCGCGCGCAGTTGACGAAGCCGACATCGGTCCATGGCGCGCAGTCGTTCAGCCAGCGCAGCATCGACATCATCGGCGTCACACCGGAACCGGCGGAGATGAACAGATACTTGGCCGCCGGGTGGCTGTGCAGCGAAAAGTCACCTGTCGGCCCATAGGCCTTGACGTGCGAGCCCGGCGCCAGATGGTCGAACATCCAGCGCGTGCCTGTGCTGCCCGCCTGCGCCTTCGCTGTCACCGCGATCGAGAACGGCCGCGATGGCGAGGACGACAGCGTGTAGGTGCGCATCAGCGGCCCGTCGGCTGTCGGCAGTTCCAGCGTCACGAACTGGCCCGGCTTGTAGCGGAACCAGGTCTGGTTGTCGGAGCGGAAGGTGAAGGTCTTTACGTCGGGTGCTTCGTCGCTGACGCCGATCACTTCCAGCACCTGCAGCCTGTCGTTCCAGGGCGTCATCTGGTCGAGATGGCGATAGAGGCCAAGATCCGTCATCGCATTCATCCTCTTGTCCCTTTTGTTTTATGCATGATCCCAAAGCCGCTGCGCATTTTGGGCGACATGCACTAGGCCACGCTGCGCAGGGCCGGCCGGCCGCCTTCGGCGAGGCGCGGGCCGATGAACGACGCGTACCATTCGACGAACTGGATCACGCCGCCCTCATGCAACTCCGAATAGGGGCCGGGCTCGTAGGCGGGCGACAGGATGCCAAAGGCGTTTTCCTCGACGATGCGGCGATCCTGGTCGTTGGTTTCGGTCCAGACATGGGTGAGGTCTTCGATGGTGTAATCGACCCCCTCGACCGCGTCCTTGTGCACCAGCCACTTCGTCGTCACCGCCGTTTCCGTGGCGCTGATCGGCAGCACCCGGAACGTCACCGCGTGATCGATGAGGATGTGGTTCCAGGTCGTCGGATAGTGATAGTGCATCAAGGTTCCGATCCTGTCGGCGGAGACAGTGTCGGAGAGGTTCTTCTTCACCGCCAGCTTGCCGGTCATGGTGTAGCTGACGGCATCGCGCAACAGCGGCGCGCGGGTGGCGCGGTACTGCCCGGCCGGATCGATGCGGAACTTGCTCGGCAGGCCTGATGCCTCGCATTTGGCCCAATGCGCGACCATTTCAGGGTCGCTGTCGGCGCCGTTGACGCCGGTCACGGTAGGCGCTTCCGGGAAGGTCTTGCACAGCTCGGGATGATTGGCGACGCAGTGATAGCACTCGCGATTGTTTTCCCAGACCAGCTTCCAGTTGCCCTTCTCGATGATCGTGCTCTCGAAGGCGATCTTTGCTTCGCGCAACCGGTGCGGCAAAAGATAAGGTTCGATCATCGCCCGCATCGGCGCGAAATCGGCGGGCTCCCTGGCCAGGCAGATGAAGATGTAGCCGCCGACGCTCTCGCAGGCGACCGGCTTCAGGCTGAACTCACTCTTGTCGAAACCGTCGGCCATCTGGCGGGCAAACAGCAGCCGGCCGTCGAGCTCATAGGTCCATTGGTGATAGGGGCAGACCAGCTTTGCCGCCGTGCCCTTGTCTGTGTTGCAGACCCGGCTGCCGCGATGGCGGCAGGAATTGTGGAAGGCGTTGATCTTGCCTTGTTGGTCGCGGACAAGAACGACCGGATAGTCGCCGATCTGAACTGTGATGTAGCTGCCTGGCTTCGGCAGCTCGCAATCGTGGCCGATGAACAGCCAATCACGATACCAGATCAGCTCCATGTCGAGCTTGAAAAAGTCTGGATCGGTGTAGAAGGGCTGCTCTAGCGAAAAGCCTTGCCGGCGGCTGTTCAAGAGCCTCAGCATGTCGTTGCGAATATCCATGTCCTGTCCTCGTTTCTTAAGGACTGAACTGGTGGTGACGGAGGAAGGATCGGACGCAGGCCGGCGATGCGCCGGACATGCACTATCCACCTCTTGACCGCCCACCGCGATCAGTCGAGTCTAGAAATCTCGGGCTGGTTTCCGGGCTCTGGAGTTGTCCTTACGGACCATCGCGACACCTTCCCAGGCAACTGCCCAGTGGTCTCCCGTTGCGACTTGAACTCCACCACCGTTGCGGGGGCAGCGCCGGATTCTGACCGGCTTCCCAATTCTCCGCCTCGTCGTCACGAAGCGGCACCTGAGATGGTACGATCTAACCACGATCGCGGGCGCGTCATCGGCATGAAAACGACATCGTATCCATGCGGCGCGACACGCATGCGAAACGTTCCGTTGGCGATTGCGGAGCCGAAATCCTATCTCCGCGGCGGCCATTCCCAACTGCAATCTCATCGAAGCCAGCCCCTTGCCGGCGACCAAAAAAGGTTAACGGTTTCGAAAAGTGACCATTAGCTGGTTCTAAAATCGAACCGAACGGTTCGTTTCTGTTGACGGTGCGTGCAGGACGGTGTGAACGCCGGCCCTTGGAAACAGTTGGTGATCCAGCGGGCGATTTTACGTAAGGTATTGAAAAACATGAATAAAAAGTAGCGTGTGGAATCCCGTGGCACAATTTCAAGTGGCGGATTCATGGTCCACACGGAACAACTTCGTGATTGGAAAAGGTGAGGATGCCCTCCCACATCGGGGCTGTCCGAACGACGCGATTTCCTTTCCAAGACACGCCGCTGGACGGACGGAAAAGAAGACACTGGAGTACAAAAAAATGAAAAAGATCATTCTCACTGCCGCCGCCGTTCTGGCCATTTCCGGCAGCGCCTTCGCTAATGGTAGCGACCACTACGGTTCGAACGGCGCCAATCAGCCTGCTGCCGCGGTCGACAAGTCGTACACGGCTTCCACCAAGACCTCGGAACCGGTTGCCCAGACGCCCGCTCAGGGCAGCGACCGTAACCTCTTCGGCCGCTAACAACCAATTCCCAGTTGACGGCGGGTCTGCCCGCTGTCCTGGCGAAATCCAGAAATTCAGGAGACTAAAATGAACAAGATCCTTCTTGCCGCCGCCGCCGTTCTGGCCATCACCGGCAGTGCCTTCGCCGGCAGCGACAACTTTGGCTCCAAGGGCGCCGACCAGCCTGCCGCCGCGGTCGACAGCTCGTACACGGCTTCCGTCAAGAAGTCGGAGCCGGCCACGCAGGCGCCTGTCAACCATGGCAGCGACCGCAACCTGTTCGGCAACAACTAACATCCGACCAAAACCAACATCCGACAGCGATGCGGCGGGTTAACCCGCCGTATCGAATTCGAGAATACGGAGTATCAAAATGAAAAAGATTGTTCTTACTGCCGCCGCTCTTCTGATTGCCGCCGGCAGCGCCTATGCCCGCAACGACAACGCTGGCGGCACCGACATCAACAAGCAGTCGACCGTCAACGTCGACACCTCGCATACGGGCTCGATCCGCAAGAGCGAATCGCCCGTCTACAAGCTGCTCAATTCGTCTGGCGATGCACCGAAGTCCGCCCCTCAGGGCAGTGACCGGAACCTCTTCGGCCGCTAACAGCCGAAGCTGATCTCCAAACGAGAGCGGCGGACCTTGCCCGCCGCTCTTGTTTTTGTAACAGGGCAGTATCGTCGTGCGACCTCTCAGGCCGCCTTCGCCTCCGCTTCGTGAAGAGCGAAGGACCGCCCATCCGTGTCGAAGATATGCAGGTCTTCGCCATTGGCGCTCAGGCGCAATGTCGAGCCACGCTTGACTTCGACATTGCCAGGCAGCTTGGTCACCAGCGGCAGGTCGGCGCGGCCGATGTCGATGTAGACAAGCTGGACTTCGCCGAGCTGCTCGACATAGTCGACCGTCCCTTCGAACAGATAGTCCGCACCGCTGGCGATGATCAGGTCCTCCGGTCGCACGCCAAAGCTCACCGCGGCACCCTTTGCCGAAGCAGGCGTCGTGATCGGCACGGTCGCCTTGCGCCCGCCGACATGGCTGACGACAGTCGGATTTCCGGTCTTGTCGATGGTCGCCGGCAGGATGTTCATGGCCGGCGAGCCTATGAACTGGGCAACGAACAGATTGCCGGGCTTCTTGTAGAGGTCCATCGGCGTGCCGACCTGTTCGATATGGCCGTCCTTGAGCACCACGATGCGGTCGGCCAGCGTCATCGCCTCGACCTGGTCGTGGGTGACATAGATCATGGTCGTGGCGGGCATCGATTCCTTGAGCTTGGCGATCTCGATGCGTGTGGCGACGCGAAGTGCGGCGTCAAGGTTCGACAGCGGCTCGTCGAACAGGAACACCTTCGGATTGCGCACGATGGCGCGGCCAATGGCGACGCGCTGGCGCTGTCCGCCCGACATCGCCTTGGGCAAGCGGTCGAGGTATTTCGTCAGCTGCAGGATTTCCGCCGCCTGGCGCACGCGCCGATCGATCTCGGCCTTGTTCTCCTTCCCGATCTTCATCGAGAACGCCATGTTGTCGTAGACGGTCATGTGCGGATACAGCGCGTAGGACTGGAACACCATGGCGATGCCCCGCTTCGACGGCGGCACGTCGTTCACGACCTCGCCAGCTATTCTGAGCTCGCCGGAGGTGATTTCCTCGAGCCCGGCGATCGACCTCAGCAATGTCGACTTGCCGCAGCCCGACGGGCCGACGAAGACGATGAATTCGCCCGACTTGATATCGAGGTCGATGCCGTGGAGAATGTTCAGATTGCCGTAGGACTTCTTCACTTGTCTTAGCGTGACATCGGCCATTGGTTTCCCTCCAGTAATTTGAAATTCAAGTGATTTGAAATTCAGTCGACGCGCCCGAACCAGGCGCCGTAGCCGCCGAGCCGTATGGAACCGGTGCTCGCCTGCCCCGAAAATCCGTGCCCGGGCAAAGGTTGCAGCGATCGGCCGCCGAGGTCAACCTCGGTTGGCCCGGCTCCCAGATTGAAGACGCAGACGACCTGCTCATTGCCCGCGCGGCGGGTGAAGGCGACGGTGTCGCCCTCGCTTTCGATGAAGGTGATGTCACCCTTGGCCAGTGCCGGATGGGCACGCCGGAAGGTCAGAAAGCGCCGGTAGTGCTCAAGCAGCGAGTTCTCGTCGCCCTGCTGAACATTGACCGCTTGCGACATATGCTTGGCCGGCACCGGCAGCCAGGGCTTTGCCGATGAGAAGCCGCCATTGCTGGCGCTGCCGTCCCACACCATCGGCGTGCGGCAGCCGTCGCGGCCCTTGAATTCCGGCCAGAAGCGGATGCCATAGGGATCCTGTAAATCCTCGAACCGAAGGTCGGCTTCGCCGAGCCCAAGCTCTTCGCCCTGATAGATGCAGACCGAACCGCGCAGCGACATCAGCAGTGCCGAGATGACCTTGAGATAGGCGGTCGGATCGGCTTCGCCGGCCGCCCAGCGCGAGGCCGGGCGCATCACGTCATGGTTGGAAAAGGCCCAGCACGACCAGCCATCGCTGGCGACCTTGCTGAAGGATTCCAGCACCGAGCGGACCTTGGCCGCACTGATCTTTTCCGGCGCCAGGAAGTCGAAGGAATAGCACATGTGTACGCGCTTGCCGCCGGCGGTGTAGGCAGCCACCACGTCCAGTCCGCGCTGCGAATCGCCGACCTCCCCGACCGCGGCGGTTGCCGGATATTCATCGAGCAGGGCGCGGAAGCGCTCGAGGAAGCCGAGGTTCTCCGGGCGGCTCTTGTCGTAGAGATGATCCTGGTAGTTGTAGGGGTTGACCGCCGGTGCGGTCTGGTCGTTGCGCTCTTCCGGCGGCAGCGGCGGATTGTCTTCCAGGCCCTGGCTGTGGAAGTAGAAATTGATGGTGTCGAGCCGGAAGCCGTCGACGCCGCGCTCCAGCCAGAAACGGGTGACGTCCAGCAGCGCATTCTGGACTTGGCGGTTGTGGAAGTTGAGGTCGGGCTGCTCGGCCAGGAAATTATGCAGGTAATATTGCTGGCGGCTGGTGTCCCATTGCCAGGCCGAGCCGCCGAAGATCGACAGCCAGTTGTTGGGCGGCGTGCCGTCCGGCCTTGCGTCCGCCCAGACGTACCAGTCGGCCTTCGGGTTGGTGCGGCTCGACCGGCTTTCCTTGAACCACGGGTGGTTGTCGGCGGTGTGCGACAGCACCTCGTCGATCATCACCTTCAAGCCCAGCCTGTGTGCCTCGGCGGTCAGCGCGTCGAAGTCGGCCAGCGTGCCGAACATCGGATCGACGTCGCGGTAGTCGGTGACGTCATAGCCGAAATCCTTCATGGGCGATTTGAAGAACGGCGAAATCCAGATGGCGTCCGCACCGAGTGCGGCGATGTAGGGGAGGCGGCCGATGATTCCCTTGAGGTCGCCTATGCCGTCGCCGTTCGAGTCCTGGTAGCTGCGCGGATAGATCTGGTAGATCACAGCACCCCGCCACCAGTCGCGATCGATGGCGAGGTCAGGTTTCGAGCTGGCCTTCAAAGCGGATTGCATCGTCTCAGCCTCCTTTCACCGAGCCGGCAAGCAGCCCGCGGACAAAATAGCGCTGCAGCGAGAAGAAGACGATCAGCGGCACGATTATGGTCACGAAAGCCGATGTCGTCAGAATCTCCCAGTCGCCGCCGCGGGAGCCCAACAGCGCGTTGAGCTTGGCGGTCAGCACGATCTGGTCTGCCTCTGTACCGAGGAAAACCATCGCCACCAGCAGATCGTTCCATACCCATAGGAACTGGAAGATGGCAAACGAGGCCAGCACGGGGAACGACAGCGGCAAAACGATCTTGACGAAGATCTCGAAATCGCTGGCGCCGTCGATACGCGCCGATTCCATGATCTCGCGCGGCAGGCCGGCAATGTAGCTGCGCAGCAGGTAGATGGCGAAGGGCAAGCCGAAGCCGGTATGCGCCAGCCAGATGCCGAGATAGGTTTTCGACGGCATGCCGAAGAAAGCGCCGACGCCGTTGTAGAGCTTCAAAAGCGGGATCAGCGACATTTGCAGCGGCACCACCAGCAGGCCGATGATCACCGCGATCAGCAGCGCCCGGCCGGGAAACCGCATCCAGGCCAGCGCATAGGCGGCAAACGCCGCGATCAGGATCGGGATGACTGTCGCCGGGATGGTGACGGTCAGCGAGTTCATGAACGACCGTCCGATGCCCTCGGAAAACAGCACCGTCTTGTAGTTGTCGGTGGTGAATTTCGGCGGCGCCGACGAGGCATAGTAGACACGCTGGCCGCGATCGCCTTCGAACGCCTTGGGCGAGGCCATGACGAAGCTGCCATCGGCATTGAGCCGCAGGGTCACGCCGTCGCCGAGATCGGCCGAAGTGTCGGCGGGATATTGCGTCGGTGCCGCCGATTTGACACCGAAGGCGCTGATGTTGCGCTTGGCGCCGTCGCCGAAGATGTTGCCCTCGAGAACGAACTTGCCGTCCTTTTCGACTTGCGTCGAGGCGGCCGGCAGTCGGCCGGCCTCGGTCTGGGTGGAACTGGCGAACGAGTTCCACCAGCCAGAGGCGATGATCTGGTTCTTGTCGCGCAGCGACGAGACCAGGATGCCGAGCGTCGGTATGGTCCAGATCGCGACGAAGACAAGCACGGCGATGTGGACGCCAAAGCGGCTGGCGAAGGACTTTCCGGTCGCAACGGCCATCTCAATGTCCTCCCGTCTCTTTGTTCGCCTGGCGGATGTTCCAGATCATGATCGGAATGACAGCGATCATGATGATGATGGCGATGGTGGCGCCACGGCCGAAATCGCCGCCGCCGCGGAACATCCAGTCGAACATCAGGTTGGCCAGCACCTGGCTGTTCCACTGGCCGTTGGTCATGGTCAGAACGATGTCGAACACTTTGAGCACCAGGATGGTGATAGTGGTCCAGACGACGGCGATGGTGCCCCAGATCTGCGGCACCATGATCTTCCAGAAGATCTGGAACGGATTGGCGCCGTCGATGACGGCGGCTTCCAGCGTTTCTTCGGGAATGCCGCGCAGGGCGGAAGACAGGATGACCATGGCAAAGCCGGTCTGGATCCAGATCAGGATCACCATCAGGAAGAAATTGTTCCAGAACGGCAGCGATATCCAGACCTGCGGCTGGCCGCCGAAATGCTGGATGATGGCGTTGAGGATGCCGATCTGGGTCTGGCCCTCGCCACGATACTCGTAGATGAATTTCCAGATCACGCTGGCGCCGACGAAGGAGATCGCCAGCGGCAGGAAGATCAGACTCTTGGCGATCGTGCCCCACCAGATCTTGTCGGTGAGCACGGCGATGATCAGCCCGAGGAAGGTGCAGGCGGCGGGCACCACCGCCAGCCAGATGATGTTGTTGAGGATCGAGTTGCGGAACTCGCGGTCGCCGAAGGCCCATTCATAGTTGGCCAAGCCGACAAAATTGATGCCGCCGCGATCGAGGAACGACAGCCGCAGCGTCTCGACCACCGGGTAGATCAGGTAGATGGTGAGGATGATCATCGCCGGACCGACGAACAGCCATGGTCGGACCAGCCCTTGCCGGCGCAGATTGTCGATGGCCGCGGCGCCGGCGACGCCGCGCGACGGGAATATCAGGTCGACCAGTTTGTTGGCGCCCCAGAAATAGGCGACGCAACCGCCGACCCCGACGATGATTACGAATATGGCCGAGAAAATCTGAGCCGCCATGGGTCCCTCCCCCTGCGTATCATCAGCCAAGGCCGAACGGTCCGGGCGGTGAGATGCGCCGATTCAGTTGTTCAGAGCGCGATCGCCAGGCAAGACAGGCTTTCCCTTTGCTGATCGCGCTTCATGCCGGATGTTTGTGTGCTCATGATAATCGCCGCGGCACGGGCCGCCGGTCGGATCCGGGCCTCCAGGGCCCGGATCCAGTCGGGATCGGATAGCCGAACAATCGGCTGCTTCCTGTCGGACGCCTACTTGATCGCGTCCCAGCTTTTCTGAATGTCGGTGGCGACATCCTGCGCGGACTTGCCGCCGACCAAGTCGATCATGCCGGTCCAGAAGGCGCCGGCGCCGATCTTGCCCGGCATCAGGTCGGAACCGTCGAAGCGGAAGGTCGAGGCGTTGGCGAGGATTTCGCCCTGCTTCCTCAGCGCGTCGCTGGCATAGGCCTCCTTGTTGACCGACTTGAGCGGCGTCACGAAACCACCCTCGGCCATCCAGATCTCATGGGCGAGCGGCATCTTCAGAAATTCGATGAACGCGCGGGCGGCCTTGGAGTCCTTGGTGATCATCGCCAGCGTGCCGGCGCCGAGCACGGGCGTGCCCAGTTCAGGCTTGGAGGCATAGGGAGGGAAGTAGAAGAAGTCCGCGTCCTGGCCGACCTTGGTGCCTTCCGGGAAGAAGGTCGGGATGAACGACGCCTGATGGTGCAGGTAGCATTTCGGCGGGACAGAGAAGAGGCCCTTCGGGCTGTCGCGGAAATCGGTCGCCGCAACCGCCTTGGCGCCGCCGTCGACCATCTTGTCGTCGGTCGCGATCTTGCCGAAGATATCGATGGCGCTGACCACCGACGGGTCGTTGAACGGGATCTCGTTCTTCACCCATTTGTCGTAGACTTCCGGAGACTGGGTACGCAGCATCAGGTCTTCGACCCAGTCGGTCGCCGGCCAGCCGGTGGCGCCGCCGGAGCCGAGGCCGATGCACCAGGGCTTGCCACCATCGGCGATGATCTTCTTTTCGAGATCGGCGAGCTCTTCCTGCGTCTTCGGCACCTTGTAGCCGGCTTCCTCGAAGTTGTCCGGCGAGTACCAGACCAGCGATTTCACGTCGGCCTTGTAGGGGAAGGCGAAGAAGCCTGGCTTGCCGTCCTTGTCCTTGAACGTGCCGAGATCGACCCATGACTGGCCGGCGCCGTAATTGTCCTTGATCCATTTGGCGGTGTCGTCGCCGAGCGGCGTCAACAGGCCCTTCGATGCCAGGTCCTGGATCAGGCCCGGCTGCGGCAGCACGGCGATGTTGGGCGGGCTGCCGGCCTGCGTGTCGATGACGATCTGCTGTTCGTAATTTTCCGAGGAGGAGTATTTGATCTCGACGCCGGTGGCTTCCGAGAAATAGTCGAGAACGCCGCGCACCAGGCCTTCGTCCTCACCGCGCCACGGTCCGAAGATCGACAGCGTCTCCCCCTTGAGGTCGACTTTCTTGAGCTCTTCGTAGTTTGCCCAGTTGAAGCGCTTGTCCTCACCCGGTTTGAACTTCAGTTCGGCATGAGCCGGCGCGCCCAGGGCGAGCGTGGCAAACGCGGCACCCAGCAAAAGCATTTTCTTCATCGGTATTCCTCCCAGTGGATCAAACACACCGGACGGAACCTCCATTCCGCCCGCCGACGCCGCAGGACTGTGACTCACTCGGAAAGGAACCGCAACCTTTCGGAGAGTCTTCCAAAGCGCTTTGGCCTTTTTGATCTCGCCATTGAATCGGCCGGAAGTCAAGAGGCAGGTGGGCTAGTCGATTTAATCCGGCGCGTCTGCGGCCTAAAAAGTGCGCTGCAACATGCTTTTATGGCAGTGCAGCAGCATTTTTTGTTTCAAACACGTCTGAACCACGCTTATGGTTCGTTGTCGAACGGCTCAACCCCGAGGGCACTTGGGTCGATTCAAGTTAAAAGCGCTTTGAGGGAGATGGAGAGTTTTCGTGAACCTCAAGCAGCTTGCCCATATGCTGGCGCTGTCGCAGACCACGGTAAGCCGGGCGCTGAACGGCTATCCCGAGGTCAACGAGGAAACGCGCAGGCGTGTCATGGATGCCGCCAAGCGCCATGGTTACCGTCCCAATCCGAGCGCGCGCCGCCTGGCGACCGGCAAGACCGGTATGATCGGCTATGTCCTGCCGACCGGTGCGTCCGTCGACATCGATCCGCATTTCGTCGAATTCTTGTCTGGCCTCGGCGACTACGCCCGCTCGCACGAACTCGACCTGGTGCTGTCGCCGGCCGATGCCGACGACCAGGAGACGACCTACCGGCGCATCGTCGCCAACCGGCAGGTCGACGCCGTCTACATTTCCTCGCCAAGGCCCGCCGACCGGCGCGTGGCGCTGGTCAACACGCTCGGCATTCCCTTCATCGTCCATGGCCGTAGCGAAGGCTTCGATTTCGACTATGCCTTCACCGACATCGACAATGAGGGCGCCTTCCACGAGGCGGCCAGGCTGCTGATCCAGCTAGGCCACCGGCGGCTGGCGCTGATCAACGGCGACGACCGCGAGACCTTTGCCATCCATCGCGAGCGCGGCGTGCGCCGGGCGCTCGCCACGAGCGGGCTGACTTTGGGCGAACGACACGTCTGCTCGGTGGTCATGACCGAAGAGAATGGCTATCGCGCCACCAGGCGCTTGCTGGAAGAGGGCGATGCGCCGACGGCGATCGCCTGCTCCAGCCTGATCATGGCGCTGGGCGTCGTGCGCGCGGTGCGCGACCTCAGCCTGAGCATACCGGGCGACGTGTCGCTGATCGCCCATGACGACGTCTTCCCCTGGCTGAGGCCGGAGAATTTTTCAGTGCCGCTGTCGACGACGCGCTCATCCATCCGTCTCGCCGGCGCCCGCGTCGCCGAGCGGCTGGCGGCCCGGATTTCGGGGCTGGAAGAGGGCGCTCGCGGCGAAGTCTGGCCCGTCGACCTGGTGGTCAGGGGATCGGTCGCCGGCGCGCCGGGCTAAATGCATGACGCTCAAAAGTGGCCCCGGTTTTGAGACAACGACATACTGTATATCGTACTTGGCGTACCCAAAGAGGTATGACAGATGTGGAATGGCATTTCTCAGGTAATTGCGCCGCTCGCGAGTCCCTCCGCACTGTGCGACAAGGAAGCCTGTTCATGGTGATGACGGCTCACTTTGACGAAAGCGGAACCCATGGTGGCGAGGCTACCAACACGGTCGTGGCTGGCTTCCTAGGCGATGTTGATCAATGGGGTAGCTATGAGACCGATCTGGCGGCGCTGCTGTCAGAGTTCGACATCAAGAGGTTTCACGCCAAGAAGTACCGGGCCAAACAAGGGGAGTTCGCCGGCTGGGAGAAGGAAAAGAGGTTTTCCTTTGCCAGCCGCTTTTTCCCGTTGATTGATCGATACCTTGCGCTCGGCATATCCGCCGGTTTCAGACGCGATGACTATGTTTCGTTCTATCGAAATCCCGCTCCGGCTCGCGGCATCCGTTTGGATTCTGAATATGGTCTGTGTTTTCGGGTTTGCTTGCTGTGGGCGATTTCGTTCGTGGCTTCCAAACGCACGGAATGGCCGTTGAACATTGTAATGGAGCAAGGCCACAAGAATGCGGGCGGTGCGGTTGAGATATTCAACGAGTTGACTGAAGCCCTGAAGGGCACGCAATTCGCTGGCCTGCTAGGGAGTATATCGTTCTCTTCCAAAGACATGTGCCTATCGCTGGCAATTTCCGATGCTCTGGCTCATGGTGTCTACAGATCGGATTCGACCCAAGGGTCGTTACGGAACACCATCGTTCCTACTGATTACAAAGGGGTGAGAATTCAGAACCTAAAGCTAGATCAGCCGGCCCTGGCATCTCTTCGCGAATTGGCCGTACGGAAAGAAGTCCTGCCGGCGACTTTTTCTATTGAGTCTAAAAATCAGAGCCTTGTCGGCGAACGGCCCTTCCTGGCTGGGGCCTAAATCTCACTACCGGTGGCCTGAAACGGATTGCGGCCAAGATGGAAAGTGTATGACTATCGACCATAGCCCTTGGGTCCGCGAAGTATAATATACGGAATTTATTCCGTTGCCCCTGCCGCCTTGATGTCCAGCAGCCCATAGCCGAAATCATTGTCGCGGCCCTTGGGGCCGAGATCCCTGGCCGTTGCCGCGAGCGCCTTCTCGATGTCGTCGGCCGAGCGATCGGGCGCGGCATGGATGAGATTGGCAATCGCGCCGCTGACGATCGCCGCCGCGAACGAGGTGCCGGTGACCACATCCGAGCCGGCGCCGCTCGGCGCCACCATCTCGACGCCGGGCGCCGAGATGAAGACATAGGCGCCGCGATTGGCCTGCGGCATCAGCCCGTCCTTGGCATCGGTGGCGGTCACGGCGATGACGCCGTCGAAGGCGGCCGGATAACCATAGGGTGCTTTCGGCCCGTTGTTACCGGCGGCGGCGACCAGCACCATGCCGAGCGCCCGGGCATTGCGGCAGGCGACGCCGAGCAGGTCGTTCTTCGGCCCGACGAAGCTCATGTTGATGATGCGCACGTCCTGCTCCGCCGCCCAGTCTAGCGCCGATAGGATGACATCCATGGTCGACTTGCCGCCCTCGAAGGCCCGGGCGTGGTAGATCCTGGCGCCCGGCGCCATGCCCTCCAGCGCGCCGACGCCGGCGATCAGGCCGTCGATCGACGTGCCGTGATCGCGCTTTTCGATCGGCACCCCCGGCATGGCGTCGAACTGTTCGGCGACGACGCCAGCCAGCGCCGGGTTGGTGTCGTCGATGCCTGTGTCGATCACCGCGATGCGAACGTTTTCGCCGCTGGCCTGCTTGGAATCGAGCGCGATTCGGTCGAAGGCATAGTTGACGATGCCGGCGGCCTGCTGCAGCGAATAGACATGGTTGGGCTCGCGCCGCTGGGTGCGGCCGTCGGCCGCCAGTTGCGCCAGCACGACGCCGACGGGCCGGCCATCGGGAATGCCGAAGCGCACCAATGTAGTGCCAAGCAGCCGCGACTGGCGCTGCGAGCGCACCTGGAGGCCGAAGGACGCGGCGATCTGCTGCACCGCGCCGGCGTCGCCGTCGACGGTCACCAGCACCTCGTCGGGCACGAAATCGCCGACCACCGCGCGCGGCGGCTGAACGGCAATGAGATCGGTCGGAGAGACGATCGGGCCGCCAGACGGAGGGCCGGCTTGACTATCGGCCGGCGGTGTCGCCGGAGCCGGCCGTGGCGTCGGCACCGGTGCCGGAGGCGCTGCCGGATTGGGAAACAGGTCGACGATCAAGGCGGGCAGAAAGACGGCCCCTGCCGCTGCAGGACCCGCACCGGCTGCACTGTCACTGCCATCCTTGCCGCAGTCCGCCCCGGCCGCGTTGGCCCCGTCGCGGCAGTCGATTTTCGCGGGTTCAGGCTTCGCGCTGGTCTGCGCCGACGCGGGCACGGCGGCGATTGTCATCGTCGCCGCAAGCATTGCCGCAAATCGAATGACCGCCTCAGCCGCCATCAACCGGCCTCCTTCCCTCGATCACAGTCTCCGTGAAAGGCTGGGCGGCAACAAGGCCGATTTGCCTTGTGTAGTCGGCGGTGGTGGTCGCGGGAATGCCAAGCCGGAAGACGCCGTCGGTGGTCGGTCCGCCGATGATCTTCAGCCCGTTGCTGCCGAGAAAGCCAGAAATATCCGACATCTTCGCATCCGGCTTGAACTTGACCAGGGCGAACGGCATTTTCGCCAGATCGTCTTGCGCGCCGGCTATCTCGAAATCACTGCCCTTGCCGCTGGGCTCGACAAATGACTGCACCATGACCAGGGCCAGCAGAACCGCGGCCGCGGCCCAGGCGACGCCGACCGGCACCGCCATGAAGCGGCCCCAGGCCTGCGCCAGCCAGGACGAGTCTGCCGGCTGGCGGACAGGTCCGGCCTCGGCATCGAGCGCCCTGGCGAAGCGGCCGAGCGCATCGGCCGGCGGACGGATCGCTTCGTTGGCGGCCGTGGTGCCGGAGAATTCGGCTTCCGCCTCGCCAAGGGCGGCAAGTGCCGCCGGATCGCTGGCCAGCCATTCCTCGACGGCTTCCAGGTCCGAACCTTCCAGCGAGCCGTTCAGATAGAACGGCAGCAGCGTTTCCATTTCGTCGCGGCGCGACATCTTTTCAGCGGCGCTCATGGCCACCCCCTGTCGTAACCGGCGGCCTTGAGGGCCTCACCGAGTTTCTTGCGGGCGTAAAACATTCGAGTCTTGACGGTCGCGACCGGAATGTCGAGCACTTCGCCGATCTCGCTCACCGACTGGCCATGATAATAGGCAAGATCGATCACCACGCGATGCTCTTCCGGCAAGGCGTCGACGAACCGGCGCAAGGCGGCAGCCTTGTCTCCCTTCATGGTGACGACTTCCGGCGTGTCGGCGCTGTCGGCCACCGCGGCGGCGGCCTCGTCGTCGATCCAGTCTTCCTTCTTCTTGCGCAGCAAGGACAGCGCCTTGAAACGGGCGATGCCGAGCAGCCATGTCGAGACTTCGGAGCGCCCTTCGAAGCATGGCGCCTGGCGCCATAGCTCGAGGAACACTTCGTTGGCGATATCGTCGGCCATCATTTCCGATCCCGTCTGGCGCGCCACGAAGCGGTAGACCCGCGCGTGGTGACGCATGAACAGGAGCCGCACGGCGGCACGGTCGCCCTTCGCGACCCGGTCGACAAGCGCGCGATCGGTTTCCGTCGCTGCTGTCATGGCCGGTCGAGCCGCCTGGCTCCTGTCTGCTCTGTCGCTGATCGGTCCAAAAAGGTTCATCCTCCCGCCAAGGAATTTTTTGGAGGCTAACCGAAGAGCGGGGCGGTTGCCAGAGCATCCCTTCTCCCTGTCACTATACCTATGGCATTCACACATCTCTTTCCGCTCATGGACGGTAGGTCAAAAATGCCAGCATTTTCAACGCCTGCATCCTAGCGCCGCCAAGAGATCATGACAACATCGCCCTCACTTAAGTCTTTGATTTCACGTTTCTTTAGCCGCCGCAGAAAGATGTGTGAATCCGATAGGTCACTATACGGGGAGAAGGTGCCGGCAGGCGGATGAGGGGCGGCGCCAGCGTTCGCTATTCATATTCGATGTTAGCGCTGCCCTCACCCTTACCTTCCCCCCGTAAAGGACGGGGAGAACGATCTCAAGAAACGCCGTGCGTTGCGTTTCGAAAGGAAGGCCGGACTAGCGCAGATGATCCATCGCTCTTTGGAGTGCGATTCGCCGTCTGCTCGCAAGGCTCAGAGCAATTCCAGGAAAAGTGTGAAACGGTTTTCCCGGGAAAAGCGCAGAGCGCTTTCCCTTGGGAATTGCGTCAAAAGAATCTACCCGCGCAGAACGCCGCCGGTCTGCTTGCCGACATTCTCGACGATGCGCTTGGCCAGCGCCTCGAAATCCTCGTCGGTCAACGTCTTCTCGACCGGCTGGATCGAAACTTCGATGGCGATCGACTTCTTGCCCGCTCCAAGCGAGGCACCTTCGAAAATATCGAAGACCGAAACGCCTGATATCAGCTTCTTGTCGGCGGCGAGCGCCGCGCGCGCCAGCGTGCCGGCCTCGACGGTCTTGTCGACGACGAAAGCGAAGTCGCGCTTGACCATCTGGAAGGCGGAGAGCTCGAGCGTCGGCTTGGTCTTCGTCGGCTTGGCCTTGGGCTCGGGCACGGCATCAACGAACACTTCGAAGCCGCAGAGCGGCCCGGAAACATCGAGGCCCTCAAGCGCCTTCGGGTGAAATTCACCGAACGTGCCGAGCACGGTTTTCGGGCCGAGCTTGATCGTGCCGGAACGGCCGGGATGATACCAGGCCGGACCGCCCGCCTCGATCTGCAGCCGCTCGACCGGCGCACCGCAGGCTTCGAGCGCGGCGATGGCATCGGCCTTGGCGTCGAACACGCCGACCGGGCTCGAATTGCCGGCCCAGTTGCGGCCGGAGCCGTCGAGCTTAGCGGTGCCGCGGCGCACGCCGGCGGCAACGCGCCGCTGCTGGTCGGCGCCATCGCCTTCGTAGGTGCCAGAGACTTCGAACAGCGCCACGTCGCCGATGCCCCTGTCGGCATTGCGCTGGGCAGCGGCAATCAGCCCCGGCAGCAGCGACGGCCGCATGTCGGACATGTCGGCGGCGATTGGGTTGGCGAGTTTCAGTGCCGTCTGGCCGCCACCGAACAGTTCGGCGTGTTTGGCCGGAATGAACGACCAGGTGACGGCTTCCATCATGCCGCGCACGGCAAGCGCGCGCTTGGCCGTGCGGGTGCGGACCTGCAGCGTGGTGAGTATCCTGGCGTTGACCGCGTCATGCGCGCCGAGCGGCTGCGGGGCGATGTTGTCGACGCCGTGGATACGCATCACCTCCTCGACCAGATCGGCCTTGCCGTCGACATCGGGGCGCCAGGACGGCACGGCGACGTTGACGGTATCGCCCGACCCCTCGGGCTTGAAGCCGAGGCGCGACAGGATGTCGAGGCTTTCCGCCTTCGCCACCTCGATGCCCGTCAGCCGCTTCACTTCCGAAAGCGGGAAGGAGACGATCTTGGGCGTGTGGCCCGCATAGCCGGCCACTTCGATCTCCGTCGGCGTGCCGCCGCAGAAATCGAGCACCAATCTGGTCGCCAGCTCGACTCCGGGCACCATGAATTCAGGATCGACGCCACGTTCGAAGCGGTAGCGCGCATCGGTGATGATGCCGAGCGTGCGGCCGGTGCGCGCCGTGGTGATCGGATCCCAAAGGGCGGATTCGATCAGCACGTCCGACGTGTTCTCGTCGCAGCCCGAATGCTCGCCGCCCATGATGCCGGCGATCGATTCGACGCCGTCTTCATCTGATATGACGCACATCTCCGGCGTCAGCGTGTATTCGCGGCCGTCGAGCGCCTGTGCCTTTTCGCCATCGCGCGCGCGGCGCACGGTCAGATTGCCGGCGACCTTGCTGGCGTCGAACACATGCAGGGGCCGGCCGCGGTCGAAGGTGACGTAGTTGGTGATGTCGACCAGCGCGCTGATCGGCCTGAGACCAATGGCGATCAGCCGCTGCTGCAGCCATTTCGGCGACGGGCCGTTCTTGACGCCCTTGACCAGCCGCAGCGCGAAGCCGGGGCAGAGTTCCGGCGCTAGGATCGTCACCTTGACCGGGCACATGCCGTTGCCGACATGGGGCATGATAGCGCCGCCGACGAGACGGCCAAGTCCACTCGCCGCCAGATCCCTGGCGATGCCGTAGACGCTGGTGGCGTCCGGCCGGTTCGGCGTCAGGTTGATCTCGATGACCGGATCGTCGAGATGCGCGTAGGCAGCGAAGCTGGTGCCGACAGGCGCATCCTGGGGCAGGTCGATGATGCCGTGGTGCTCGTCGGACAGTTCCAGCTCGCGCTCGGAGCACATCATGCCGTGGCTTTCGACACCCCTGATCTTGCCGACCGTCAGCGTCACGTCGATGCCGGGCACGTAGGTGCCGGGCGCAGCAAAGGCGCCGATCAGACCCGCGCGTGCATTGGGCGCGCCGCAGACGACCTGCACCGGTGCCTTGCCGTCGCCGGTGTCGACGGTGAGCACGCGCAGCCGGTCGGCATCGGGGTGCTGCACCGCCGTCAGCACCCTGGCGATGACGAACGGCTTCAGGCTCGACTTGTCGTCGACATGCTCGACTTCGAGGCCGATCGAGGTCAGCCGCTCGACGATCTCGTCGAGCGAGGCGTCGGTCTCGAGATGGTCCTTGAGCCAGGAGAGGGTGAATTTCATTGGACTGTTCCGTCTGGTCTTTTGACGCTTGATTTCAGATGTCTCGGCAAGTCGTCGGACATATGCAGGAAGGGAAGCTGCTCGCTGACATAGGCATGCAGCGTCGGCTTGAAATCGGCCGGCATGTCCATGGCGCCGAGCATGAAATAGATGTCATCCTCCAGCCGCTCGTCGACATAGGCGATGGGCGAGCCGCAGACGCCGCAGAAGGAGCGCGTCACCGGGCCGTTCTCGAACATCTTCAGCGCCTTGCCGGTGAACGCGACCTGACCGGCCAGGAAGCCGACAAAGGCCGATACCGGCGCGCCGCTCGCCCGCCGGCAATCGCCGCAATGGCAATAGCTGACGTGATGCGGTTCGGCCGAGGCCTCGAACCGCACGGCGCCGCAACGGCAGCCGCCGGCGTGCGGCGCTGTCATGCGCTTAGGCCTCCGAACAAAGTCGGCATGTCGAGCGGCCGGAAGCCGTAATGCGACAGCCAGCGGACATCGGCGTCGAAGAAGGCGCGCAGGTCCGGCATGCCGTATTTCAGCATGGCGATGCGGTCGATGCCCATACCCCAGGCAAAGCCCTGATACTCGTCCGGATCGAGCCCGCCATGGCGCAGCACGTTGGGATGCACCATGCCGCAGCCGAGGATCTCCATCCAGTCGGAGCCTTCGCCGAAGCGCACCTCGCCGGGCCGCGAGCGGTCGCACTGGATGTCGACCTCGAGGCTGGGCTCGGTGAACGGAAAGAAGGATGGCCGGAAGCGCATCTTGACCTGCGGCACCTCGAAGAAGGCCTTGCAGAACTCCTCCAGCACCCACTTCATGTTCGCGACATTGGCCGTCTTGTCGATCACCAGCCCCTCGACCTGATGGAACATCGGCGAGTGGGTAGCGTCGGAATCCTGACGATAGGTCTTACCCGGAATGACGATGCGGATCGGCGGCTTCTTCGTCTCCATGGTGCGGATCTGCACGGGTGAGGTGTGGGTGCGCAAAAGCTTGCGCTCGCCCTTTTCGTCCGGCTGGAAGAAGAAGGTGTCGTGCATCTCGCGCGCCGGATGGCCTTCGGGGAAATTCAGCGCGGTGAAATTGTAGTAATCGCTCTCGATATCCGGACCTTCGGCTATGGAGAAACCGAGATCGCCGAAGATCGCCGCGATCTCGTCGATGACCTGGCTGATCGGATGGATGCGGCCGCGCTCAGCCGGCGACTGCCGCACCGGCAGCGTCACGTCGACCTTTTCAGCGGCCAGGCGGGCTGTGATCGCCACATCCCTGAGCTCGGCCTTGCGGGCCGTCAGGGCATCGGTGACGCGGTTCTTGAGGCCGTTGATGGCCGGGCCCTTCAACTGGCGCTCCTCGGCGGTCATGGCGCCGAGCGTCTTCAACATTTCGGAGATGGAACCCTTCTTGCCAAGAGCCGCGACGCGCACGGCCTCGATCGAGGCCTCGTCGGAGGCCGATGCGATGTCGGCAAGCAGCGAGGCCTCCAGGGCTTCAAGATTTCCGGCTGTGTCGTTCACGGCGAAACTCTCTCGATCGGGCGACCGGCACCATTTTGGTTCGTCGTCACCATTTTGGTTACATCAGGTATAAGAAAAACCCGCGCCAGCCGTGCCAGCGCGGGTTCCCCAAATCAGAATTGCGAATGCTTGGGAAGCGCTGGTCTTAGGCGACAGCGCTTTCAAAAGCGTTCGGCGTGGTGTTCTTCAGATATTCGAGCGCCACCTTGGCCTTGGCGACCAGGGCTGCGAAAGCCTGCGGCTCATGGATGGCCATGTCCGACAGGATCTTGCGATCGATCTCGATGCCGGCCTTGTTGAGGCCGTCGATGAAGCGGCCGTAGGTCAGGCCATGCTCGTGGGTCGCCGCGTTGATGCGCTGGATCCACAGCGCGCGGAACGAGCGCTTGCGGTTCTTGCGGTCGCGGTAAGCGTATTGCAGCGACTTTTCCACCGCCTGCTTGGCGATGCGGATGGTGTTCTTGCGGCGGCCGTAGAAGCCTTTTGCGGCTTTCAGGACCTTCTTGTGCTTGGCGTGCGAGGTGACGCCTCTCTTTACGCGTGCCATGTCATGATCTCCTTAAAAGCAATTCCAGGAAAAGTGCCCTTGCGGTTTTCCGTTCGGAATTGCGTAAAACAAATGCGTGTCCGGACCGAATGCCTTATTTGAGCGGGATGTTATCCAAAAAGTCTGCAACTTTTTGGCATCACGCCTTAGAGGCCGTTCGGCAGAAAATTCTTGATGACCTTCTTGCCATCCGGTTCAGCCAGAACCATCGTGCCGCGGGCATTTCGAATGAACTTGTTGGAACGCTTGATCATGCCGTGACGCTTGCCGGCCGCAGCCGACAGGACTTTACCCGTACCTGTGATCTTGAACCGCTTTTTTGCAGCGGACTTGGTCTTCATCTTGGGCATTTTGCTACTCCGTTTCTATGAGGTCCCTGTCGTGCCTCCGGCACTCCACGCCTCTTGTCTTGTTCGCTTCGGGCCGACCAAAGCCCGAAAAGCAAATGAAACCGCCACGGCATGCCCTGCCGGGCGGTTTTCTTGAACGGCGGTCCTATACGTCAAAGCCGGCTGCTGTGCAACACCTGTAGAGATGCGGCTCTGCCCTTGAGTCAGGGCAGCCGGAACAGCACCGGCAACATGCCCGACTGCTGGGCGCCATCGATCAGCTCGAAGGCCGGCAGCGCGACGAGGAACACCAGGCCGTCGAGCAGCGTGGTCAACAGCAGACGCGGCTTGAAGCTGCCGGTATCACCCTCCTGGTAGAGGGAAAGCTTCGGGAAGAAGCGCGGCACTCTCGCCAGATAGGCCTGATATGTGGCGGGAAGCGCTTCCTTGAGGAATTTCTCCTCGCGCAGGATGACGATATGGAAGGCGCCCGCGCACAGCACCGCGAACAAGATGATGCCGGAGAATGAGCCGATCTGGGCGCCGACACCGGCCGCGGCCACGGTCGAGAACACATAAAGGGGGTTGCGGGTGATCGAGTAGGGCCCGCCGGTCACCACCTCGGAAGCCTTGCGCCCACCTATGTAGAGCGTCGACCAAAGGCGCCCGACGATGCCGAGGAAAATCAGCAGCACGCCGAACATTTCAATCGACTCATGCACCGGCGTGTCGGGCGGAAACGTCGATTGGCCAAACAACAGCGCCGCGAACAGCACCGCCACGAGCCCGGCGAGCACCATCCGGCGCGTATGCTGGTAGTTACCCAGCCCGTATTTGAGTTCTTTGTCCAAGGTTGGAATCCGATCGTCGAAGAGCCTGATGTCGTCCCAAAAGTGGCCCCGGTTTTGGGAAGACGACATAAAAAAGAACCGGCGATCCCAGCCTCTGCCAAGAAAACAGGCGTCCCGCCGATCGCCGGGACGCCTTGGGATGTGATTCAGGCGGATTTAAGCGCGATACCAAGCCTGACGCCATCGCGTCTCAGGTGTGTTGCTCAGCACACCTTAGCGCGGCGACAGCACCATCATCATCTGGCGGCCTTCGAGCTTCGGTTCCGCCTCGACCTTGGCGATGGTCGCCACTTCCTCGCGGACCTTGTTCAGAAGCTGCATGCCGAGTTCCATATGCGCCATCTCGCGGCCACGGAACCGCAGCGTCAGCTTGACCTTGTCGCCTTCCTCGAAGAAGCGGCGAACCGCCTTCATCTTGGTCTCGTAATCATGGCTGTCGATGTTCGGGCGCATCTTGATCTCCTTGATCTCGATGACCTTCTGGTTCTTGCGCGCCTCGGCCGCCTTCTTCTGGTTGGCGTATTTCAACTTGCCGAGATCGAGGATCTTGACGACGGGGGGCACCGCATTGGGCGATATCTCGACGAGATCGAGCCCAGCCTCTTCGGCGAGCAGCAATGCGTCGTTGATGGAAACATCGCCGCGGTTCTGGCCTTCGGCGTCGATAAGCTGGACCCGGGGAACCCGGATATCACGGTTGGAGCGCGGGCCATCCTTGGTCGGCGCCGCTGCTTTGAAAGGTCTGCGAATGGTCGTGGTCTCCTTGGCCGTTTCGTTCAGGGTTTGTCAGTGTTGATGCGTGACGCGTCAATGTGGTGAGCGCGCGGGCGGAGTCAATAGCACAGCATTGACAGAAAATCACCCTGATCGCTGCCCTGCACCAAACAAAGAACATCGCGAGCACTTTCCGCCTCGCCGCTGGCTGTGCCACAAGACCGACGTTGAGGAAAATGCCATGAACGCCACGCCCCCACTCTTTCTGGATGTCGACGGATCGCGCATCGCGGTGCGCCATACTGCCGGTTCCGCACCCGGCATCGTCTGGCTCGGCGGCTACAAGTCGGACATGCTGGGCACGAAGGCGCAGACGCTGTCGGACTGGGCGGCAAGGGAAGGCCGCGCGTTCCTGCGCCATGATTATTCCGGCCATGGCGAATCCGGCGGCGCCTTTGCCGACGGCACGATTTCGACATGGCTTGCGCAAAGCCTTGCCGTGTTCCGGCATTTCACCAAGGGCCGGCAGATCCTGGTCGGCTCCTCGATGGGCGCCTGGATTGCGCTGCGCATGGTGCAGGAATTGCGCAAGGCGGGCGACAGCAACGTCTCCGGCCTGGTGCTGCTGGCGCCGGCGCCAGACTTTACCGCTGAACTGGTCGAACCGGTGCTGACCAAGTCGCAGAAACGCGACCTCGCCAAAAAAGGCTTCTTCGAGGAGCCGTCGGACTATTCCGCCGAGCCCTACATCTACACACGCGCCCTGATCGAGGATGGGCGCGACAACAGGGTGATGACGGGCCCGATCGACACGCATTGCCCGGTGCACATCCTGCAGGGGCTGGCCGATACGGACGTGCCGGCAAGCCATGCGCTGAAGCTGGTCAGCCTGCTGCCGGCCGACGACGTGACCTTGTCGCTGATCCCCGATGGCGACCACCGCCTGTCGCGGCCGCAGGATCTCGACATGCTGGTGCGGGCCGTCGACGCGATGGCACAGAGGGGAAACTGATGCGCCTTTCCATTCCGATATCCGCCTTCGTCGCGGCCATCGTCGGCTTCGGGGGCACGCTGGCCATCGTCATTGCCGCCGCCAAGGCGGTCGGCGCGACGCAGATCGAGACGGCGAGTTGGGTAACGGCGATCTGCCTGGCGATGGCGATCGAGTGCCTGTGGCTGTCCTGGCGCACGAAGATGCCGGTCATCACCGCATGGTCGACGCCGGGCCTGGCGCTGATCGCCGCATCGAGCGGCTTTTCGATGAACGAGGCGGTCGGCGCCTTCATCGTCACCGGCATCCTGTTGATCGCCACCGGCCTGTTCGGACCGCTGACGCGGCTGATCGCCAGGATACCGGCGTCGGTGGCATCCGGCATGCTGGCCGGCATCCTCGTCAGCTTCGCCATCAACGCGGTCAAGGCCATCCCCGCCGATCCCTGGCTGATCCTGCCGTTGATCGCGGCCTTTTTCGTCATCAGGCTGTTCAATCCGGCGGTGTCGGTGCTGGTCGTGCTGATCGGCGGCGGCCTCGCGGCATTTCTCACCGGCCGCGTCGGCGGCCTGCCGACACCGGAACTGTCGACGCTGACGCTGATCGCGCCGCAGTTCAGCGCCGCCGCGATCATCGGCCTGGCGCTGCCGCTCTATCTCGTCACCATGGCTTCACAGAACCTGTCCGGCCTCGCCGTGCTGCGCGCCGCCGGCTATCACCCGGAGCCAGGCCCGCTGATCGGCGTCACCGGCCTGTTTTCGCTGTTGTCGGCGCCGTTTGGCGGCTCGACCACCAATCTGGCGGCGATTTCGGCGGCGATCTGCACCGGGCCCGACGTCCATCCGGACCCCACCGAGCGCTGGAAGACCGGCCCGTTCTATGCGCTCGCCTATCTCGTCTTCGCCATTTTCGGCGCGTCGCTGGTGGCGATCTTCGCCGTCCTGCCGCAGAGCCTGATCGTGCTGGTGGCGGGTCTGGCGCTGATGTCGCCGCTTGCCAATGCTTTGTCGATCGCCTTGAAGGACGAAGGCGAACGCATGCCCGCCACCGTCACCTTCGCCGTCACCGCTTCGGGGTTGACGCTGTTCGGCGTCGGCGCGGCATTTTGGGGACTTGTCGCCGGATTGGTCGTGCTTTTCCTCGAAGCACTCAAAAAGCAACAATCATTTCAGCCGCTTGTCCGGATTTGGCGGACATTGTCTTGAATCGCCGTTTTCTTCTTCCCATTTCGATTCCACGCAGCCGGTCTTGGCTGTCTCCAACCGAAGGAATGGGAGAAAATGAACACATCCGCATTGATCCGCCCGGCCTGGACGCCGGCAACCATCGCGTTGATGGTGATCGGTTTCATGGTGTTCTGGCCACTCGGCTTCGCCATGCTCGCCTACATCATCTGGGGCGACCGCCTCGAGGGCTTCAAGCGTGACGTCAACCGTGCCACCGACGGCATCTTCGCCGGCTGCCGCCGCGGTTCCGACAAGGCTGCGCGCTGGGGTCACGGCTCCGCCCGCACCGGCAACGTCGCTTTCGACGACTGGCGCGAAAAGGAACTTGAGCGCCTGAACGAAGAGCGCCGCAAGCTAGACGAGATGCTCACGCAGTTCGACGAGTACGCCCGCGAATTGCGTCGCGCCAAGGACCAGGACGAGTTCGACCGCTTCATGGCCAACCGCAACAAGTCGACGGCGCCGACGAAGACCGACCCGGGCACCGGAACGACCACCAAGCGTGGCAAGGGCTCGAACCTGCTTGACGACTAGCGCATCGGCCCGAAAATCGACTTCGATTTTCGGAAAGCACGATGCGTAGATTCAAAAGTGTTAGAGCGTACTTTGTGCGTCCAATTGGACGCACGTCGCTCTAATGACCCGGCGACTGGTCACATCGTGAAAAACGGCGTCGCGAAAGCGGCGCCGTTTCTTTTTTGTTCTATTCGTTTTCCTCGAATCACGTATCGTCCGGCCATGTCTTTCGGCTTCTTCCGCAATTTGACAAAGCCCAAGCCCGCGCCCGAAGAGCGCGAGCATGTCGTTGCCGGCCGCTCGCTGCCGCTCAAGATCGTCGAGAACGACCGCGCAAGGCGCCTGACGCTGCGCATCGATTCCGGTGGCCGTGGCCTGCGCATCACCGTGCCGCCGGGCCTGCGCCGGGGCGAGGTGGAAAAATTCCTCGACCGCCATCAGGACTGGCTGGAACAGCGGCTGGCCAAGGTCCCGGCTCGGCCGCAGGTGCGCCCCGGCATCAAGATCCCGGTGCGTGGCGTGGCGCACCGCATCGTCCACGAGCCTTCAAACCGCGGGACCGTGACGGTGTCGAGCGATGAGCGCGGCCCGCTGCTGATCGTGCATGGCGACCGCATTCACCTGCCGCGCCGCATCGCCGACTTTCTCAAGCGCGAGGCCAAGAAGGAGATCGAGAAGCTGGTGCTCAAGCACACGCAGGCGCTGGGCAAGCGCGCCAAGGCCGTCCGCTTCAAGGACACGTCGAGCCGCTGGGGCTCCTGCACCTCCGACGGCAATCTGTCGTTCTCCTGGCGGATCATGATGGCGCCGTCGCCGGTCATCAATTACCTCGTCGCGCACGAGGTTGCGCATCTCAAGGAGATGAACCACGGTCCGAAATTCTGGAAGCTGTGCGAGCAGCTTTGCCCGGACACCGAACGCTGCAAGGCCTGGCTGAAGCGCAATGGCGGCGCGCTTCAGGCGATTGCGTTCGAGTAACGTCAATCGTCATTCGCGGCGTTGAGTTCATCCGGTCGCAACCCCTCGTCGCCATGATGCGGCCACGGCAAAAAATTGCCGTCGAAGGCATCGCTGCCGAAATAGTCGAGCGCGCGGTGCGCCTCGGCGCCGTTGAAGGCGGCCTTGTCCATCAGGTGCGCGATGACCTCGCGCGCCTGCGAAATCTTCTGCCTGAGTTCGGCAACGGTTCTCTCGGTCATGATCCTGCTCCCGCCTTGTCCATCCATAAGTAGCGCCTTTGGCCTTGCCGGCAAACAGTATGCTTTTTCTCGACTCTTTTCGCTTTTCATGCCAATTCCCGCGCATGGCACTCGACATCAAGATCTGCGGCTTGAAGACCGACGGGGCAATGGCCGCGGCGCTGGCCGGCGGCGCCAGCCATGTCGGCTTTATTTTCTTCCCGAAAAGCCCACGCTATGTCGAGCCTGCCGAGGCTGGCCGCCTGCGCGAGGCGGCGCGCGGCAAAGCCAAAGCGGTTGCCGTCACCGTCGATGCCAGCGACGCCTTCCTGGACGAAATCGTTGCCAAGATGCAGCCCGATATGCTGCAGTTGCACGGCTCGGAAACGTCGGAGCGGGTGGCCGAGGTCAAAGCCCGCTATGGCCTGTCGGTGATGAAGGCACTGCCGCTCAGCGAGGCCGCCGATCTCGAACGGATAAAGCCGTTCGTCGGCATCGCCGACCGCTTCCTGTTCGACGCCAAGCCACCGAAAGGCTCCGAACTGCCGGGCGGCAATGGCGTTGCCTTCGACTGGCGCATTCTTGCCGGCCTTGACGGCGGTGTCGATTACATGCTTTCCGGTGGGCTCAACGCCGCCAATATCGGCGATGCCCTTCGGCTTGCCAACCCGCCCGGAATAGACATCTCCTCAGGCGTGGAAAGCGCGCCGGGCGTCAAGGATCCGGCGCTGATCGAACAATTTTTCCGGGCCGTCAGGGCAGCGCGAGACAACCGCGCCGCCTGACCGGTTCAATCCAGAGCATGTTGGGAACCGGTTTTGCGACAAGGACATGCTCAAGACATCAAGATGCCAGGAGATCGGCGATGAACAAGCCGGCGACACCCAATTCCTTCCGCACCGGACCCGACGAACAGGGCATGTTCGGCATTTTTGGCGGTCGTTTCGTTGCCGAAACGCTGATGCCGCTGATCCTCGACCTGGAGCGGCACTGGAACGAGGTCAAGAATGATCCGGATTTCAGGGCTGAACTGACCGATCTTTCGACCCACTATGCCGGGCGGCCCTCGAAGCTCTATTTCGCCGAGGGACTGACTAGGCATCTCGGTGGTGCAAAAGTCTATTTCAAGCGCGAGGATCTGAACCACACCGGTTCGCACAAGATCAACAACTGTCTCGGCCAGATCCTGCTGGCCAAGCGCATGGGCAAGAAGCGCATCATCGCCGAAACCGGTGCCGGCCAGCACGGCGTGGCCTCGGCCACGGTCGCGGCCCGCTTCGGCTTTCCCTGCGTCGTCTATATGGGGGCCACCGACGTTGCCCGGCAAAGCCCCAATGTCTTCCGCATGAAGCTGCTCGGCGCCGAAGTGCGGCCGGTAACCGCCGGTCATGGTACGCTGAAAGACGCCATGAACGAAGCCCTTCGTGATTGGGTGACCAATGTCGAGGATACTTATTACCTGATCGGCACCGCCGCCGGACCGCATCCCTATCCGGAGCTGGTGCGCGACTTCCAGTCGGTGATCGGCATCGAGGCGCGGGCGCAGATCCTCGAACAGGAAGGCCGGCTGCCGGAGACCATCATCGCCGCTGTCGGCGGCGGTTCCAACGCCATCGGCCTGTTCCATCCGTTCCTGGACGACAAAGAGGTTCGCATCATCGGTATCGAGGCCGGCGGACGCGGCCTCGACGGCATCGAGCATTGCGCCTCGATGAATGCAGGAAAACCCGGCGTGCTGCACGGCAACCGCACCTATCTCCTGCAGAATGCGGACGGCCAGATCATGGACGGGCATTCGATCTCGGCCGGTCTCGACTATCCCGGCGTCGGTCCGGAGCATTCCTGGCTGCGCGACTCGGGCCGCGTCGAATATGTACCTATTCTCGACGACGAGGCGCTGGAGGCCTTCAAGCTGACGACGCGGGTCGAAGGCATCATCCCGGCGCTGGAATCGGCGCATGCCATCGCGCATGCGGTGAAGATCGTGCCTGGGATGGATAAGGACCAGATCGTCATCGTCAACCTGTCCGGTCGTGGCGACAAGGACGTGCATACGGTGGCCTCGATGCTGGGCATGGAGATCTGATCATGGTGACCCGCATCGATCGCCGCATGGCGAAGCTGAAGACCGAAGGCCGCCCGGCGCTCGTCACCTATTTCATGGGCGGCGACCCGGACTACGACACCTCGCTGTCGATCATGAAGGCACTGCCGGGCGCGGGCGCCGACATCATCGAGCTCGGCATGCCGTTTTCCGACCCGATGGCCGACGGTCCGGCTATCCAGGCCGCGGGCCTCAGGGCGCTGAAAGGCGGCCAGACGCTGGTCAGGACACTGAAAATGGCGTCGGAGTTTCGGACCGGCGACAATGAGACGCCGATCGTGCTGATGGGCTATTACAACCCGATCTACATCTACGGCGTCGACCGCTTCCTCACGGATGCTATTGCCAGCGGCATCGATGGGCTGATCGTCGTCGACCTGCCGCCGGAGATGGACGAGGAACTGTGCATTCCGGCGCTCAAGGCCGGCATCAACTTCATCCGGCTGGCAACGCCGACAACCGACGACAAGCGCCTGCCCAAGGTGCTGCAGAACACGTCAGGCTTCGTCTATTATGTGTCGATGACCGGCATCACCGGCTCGGCGCTGGCCGACACCGGCAAGGTGGCGGCGGCGGTCAAGCGCATCAAGGGCCACACCGACCTGCCGGTCTGCGTCGGCTTCGGCGTCAAGACCGCCGAGCAGGCCCGCGTGATCGGCGCCAATGCCGACGGCGTCGTCGTCGGCACCGCGATCGTCAATGCCGTGGCCAACGTGCTGGGGCCGAAAGGCGAGAAGACCGCCGACCCTGCCGAAGCCGTCGCCACGCTGGTCAGCGGCCTTGCGCAAGGTGTGCGCTCGGCCCGCCTTGCTGCCGCCGAATAGTTCTCCTACCTCAGCTTTGCGCATGTCGTTATCCCAAAACCGGTTTCCACTTTTGGGCGACATGCACTAACTCTTCGTCAGGACAGGAGCCGAAGCGATGAACTGGATCACCAATTACGTTCGTCCGAAGATCAATTCGATGCTCGGCCGGCGCACCGACATGCCCGAGAATCTCTGGATCAAGGATCCGGAGACCGGCGAGATGGTGTTCCACAAGGATCTGGAATCCAACCAGTTCGTCATCCCTTCGTCAGGTCATCACATGAAGATCTCGGCCAAGGAGCGGCTGAAATTCTTCTTCGACGACGGCAAATACGAGACCCTGGACAACCCCAAGGTCATGCAGGATCCGCTGAAATTCCGTGACGAGAAGCGCTATGTCGACCGGCTGAGGGACGCCAAGGCCAAGACCGGCCTGGAAGACGCGATCATCAACGCGCTGGGGACCGTCGAGGGCCTGCCGGTCGTTGTCACGGTGCAGGACTTCGCCTTCATGGGCGGATCGCTCGGCATGGCCGCCGGCGACGCCATCGTGCGTGGCTTTGAAGCGGCCCTGCAGCGCAAGCGGCCGTTGATCCTGTTCGCCGCCTCCGGCGGTGCCCGCATGCAGGAAGGTATTTTGTCCCTCATGCAATTGCCGAGGACCACGGTCGGCGTCGACAGGCTGAAGGAAGCAGGCCTTCCCTACATCGTCGTTTTGACCAACCCGACCACCGGCGGCGTCACTGCCTCCTACGCCATGCTGGGCGACGTACATATCGCCGAGCCCGGCGCGCTGATCGGCTTTGCCGGACCACGCGTCATCGAACAGACGATCCGCGAGAAATTGCCGGACGGCTTCCAGCGCTCCGAATATCTGATGGAGCACGGCATGGTCGACATGGTGGTGTCGCGGCTGGAGCTGCGCGAAACCATCGCGCGGCTGCTCAAGATGCTGCTCAAGCTGCCGGAGGAGCAGAAGCCGCTGGAGCCGGAAATCCTGCCGCCGGCCACCATTGCGACGGAAGCCCGACCGCAAGCCTGACGCGACATCGTGCGCCGCGACCGCGATTGCGCGCGCCTCGCGACCCGCATAGGATTCTTCCATGATGACGCTTGCCGCCGACCGCGAAATCGAAGCCCTGATGGCGCTTCACCCGAAAGGCTTCGACCTTTCGCTCGACCGCATTTCGCGGCTGCTGGAGCGGCTTGATAATCCGCAGGACCGGCTGCCGCCGGTCATCCACATCGCCGGCACCAATGGCAAGGGTTCGTGCGCCGCCTTTTCGCGCGCCCTGCTCGAGGCGGCGGACTACCGCGTCCATGTCCACACCTCGCCGCATCTGGTCAACTGGCACGAGCGCTACCGGCTGGCCGCCGATGGCGGCGGCAGGCTGGTCGAGGACAGGGTGTTCGCCGATGCCATCGCCCGCGTCGCCAGGGCCAACGAAGGCGAGACGATCACCGTCTTCGAGATCCTCACCGCCGTCACCTTCCTCTTGTTTTCCGAACACCAGGCCGATGCCGCCATCATCGAGGTCGGGCTCGGCGGCCGTTTCGACGCCACCAATGTCGTCAAGGAGCCGGCCGTATCGGTGATCATGCCGGTGTCGCTCGACCACGAGGCCTATCTCGGCGACCGTGTCGAACTGATCGCCGCTGAAAAGGCAGGCATCATCAAACCTGGCTGCCCGGTGGTCATCGGCGCACAGGAAAGCGAGACCGCGCTGCAGGTGCTGATCGAGACCGCGGAGCGGTTGGAGTGCCCGACCTTCGTCTATGGTCAGGATTTCCTCGCCTTTGAGGAAAACGGCCGCATGGTCTACCAGGACGAGGACGGTTTGATGGACCTGCCGCCGCCACGGCTGCCGGGGCGCCACCAATTCGCCAATGCGGCGGCGGCGATCGCCGCGGTCAAGGCGGCCGGTTTCGAGATCAGCCATCGCGCCGCCGAAAAGGCGATGATCAATGTCGCCTGGCCCGGCCGCATGCAGAAGCTGGCGCAGGGCCGTCTGGCCGAACTGGCGCCGAAGGGTGCCGACATCTGGCTGGACGGCGGCCACAACCCGGGCGCCGGCGTGGTTATTGCCGAAGCACTGGCGGAGCAGGAAGAAAAGAACCCGCGTCCGCTCTTGCTCATCTCCGGCATGATCAACACCAAGGATCAGAGCGGCTATTTCCGTGCCTTCAAAGGCTTGGCTCGGCATGTCTACACAGTGCCGGTGAGCCTCAGCGAGGCCGGCGTGCCGAACGACGAACTGGCGATCCGCGCGACGGAAGCGGGACTGACGGCCGAGCCGGTGAGTTCCGTTGCCAACGCGCTGATGCTGCTGCGCGACACCTGGGACGGCCCGCCGCCGCGCATCCTGATCGGCGGTTCATTGTACCTAGCCGGCGCGGTGCTGGCCGAGAACGGCACGCCGCCGACCTGAGGTTGGATATCGGCGACCGCGAGGAACCAGTCATGATCAAGGTCAAGCAGCTCGCTCACGTCTGTATCTTCGCTGACGACCTGGAGGTGACGCGAAGCTTTTACCGCGACGTGCTGGGCATGGACACCCGCTTCAATTTCCTGCGTGACGGCAAGATTTTCGGGTTCTATCTCGATTGCGGCGGGCGCAGCCATGTCGAGGTGTTCCAGAAGGACGGAGCTCACTACAGCGACCTGAACCAGATCAACCATCTCTGCCTCGAAGTGGAGAACATAGACGCCGCTATCGCCCATATCAGGTCGAAGGGCGTCGATGTCACGTCAAAGAAACGCGCCTGCGACGACACCTTCCAGGCCTGGATCCGCGACCCCAACGACGTGAAGATCGAGCTGTTCGAATATACCGAAAAAAGCGCGCAATTCGCCGGAGGCGATCGTATCGCCGACTGGTAGAGCATTCCGCCTTTTCCGTGAAACGGTGAAACGCCCTAGAAATCCCAAGGTGAGATCAGCTCAAGGTTGGCCGGGCCGAAGTCGTTCAGGTTACGCGTTGCCAGCCGACCGCCATTCACGCGAACTATCGCTGCAATCATGCCATCGGGTGCCGACATGCCCCGGCCCTGGCGCGTCGCCGTTCCCATAATCTCGCCATAAGCCAGAGCCGCCTCTTCCGTCAGCCCAAAAATGCGACCGGCAAAGCGATGGCGCCATTGGGAGAGACCTTGCTCCAAGCGATCGGCACGCTCGTCAGGTCGTATCTTTTGGATGCCGAAAGCGATTTCGGCAATCGCCACCGTGGGAAGCGCCAGTTCGGCATCGTTGCGGACCAGCCAAGCCATGACAGTCGCGTCAGGCGCCTTTCTAAGGCTCTCTGAAATCACATTGGTGTCGACGAAAATCAAAGCTCCGGCC
Organism: Mesorhizobium sp. M1396; assembly: GCF_040317725.1. Taxonomy (NCBI): domain Bacteria; kingdom Pseudomonadati; phylum Pseudomonadota; class Alphaproteobacteria; order Hyphomicrobiales; family Phyllobacteriaceae; genus Mesorhizobium; species Mesorhizobium sp. M1396. The sequence continues at coordinate 46,165 of NZ_JAMYLA010000017.1, forward strand.
CTGTATGGACCTTGCGGCTTTCCCGGATGATTTCTTCCAGATCGATGTCGACGCCAACGCTCGCCGTCAGGCGAGAGTAGAAGGCGGATGCCGGTTCTCGCCCGGCCTCCCGAATCTCATAGGATTCAAGCGCGCGTTCGACGATATCAGCTATTGAGCGGTTTTCGCGACGAGCGAGTCGATGCGCAAGATCACGTGCTTTTGCGCTGCGGACGGAAAGCTGGGGTTCGGCCATTTCAAACTCCCTTTTGAGAAAGATATAGCCTTTCCTGGGCCTGCCATCAAGATGGCAGATGATGGCATGCCATCACTTCAGTTCGATCTCGATGAAGGCATATTCGCCTTCGTTGGCGTTGATGACGTCGTGTTCGACGCCTTCCTTGCGGAAATAGGGCGCGCCCTTCTTCATCTCGGCGAAGCTCTCGCCGTCCTTGGTCAACAGCTTCACCTTGCCGTCCATCAGCGGCACCACGACATAGTCATGGCCATGGCGATGCCAGCCGGTGTTGTCGCCCGGCGCGAAGCGGTACTCGGTGACGATGACACGCCCATTGTCGATGAAGACGGTGGCCTTGGCGGATCCGGTCATGTCGTTTCTCCCTGTTGGCGCTGCCAACAGAAGACATGGAGTGCGCGGACGTCAGGGCCAGAGCGGCCCAGCGCATGACCCAAGGACGCGCGGCGCTGTAGGTGACGCCAACAAAAAGCCCGGCGCGAAGGCCGGGCTTGATATATCAGGAATTTCAGACGGATCAGGCGAGGTTGCCATTGATCCAGTGCGACAGCGCTGTCTTCGGCGCGGCACCCACCTTCATGTCGGCCATTTCGCCGCCCTTGAAGATCATCAGTGTCGGGATCGAGCGCACGCCGAACTGGGCGGCGAGTTCGGGATTCTCGTCGATGTTCAGCTTGGCGATCTTCACCCTTGCGCCGAGTTCGGTGGCTATGTCTTCGAGCGCCGGCGCGATCATCTTGCAGGGACCGCACCATTCCGCCCAGAAATCGACGACGACCGGTACGTTGGCATCAAGCACATCGGCCTGAAAATTGCTCTTGTCGACCTTGACGGTGGCACCCATGCGGAAATCCTTTCGAAAATTTTTGTCCCACCAAATGTGGTGGTGATCGCGCCCTTCTTCAAGCAGGTGTTGTGTCACGCTCCCGTGAGTCGAGCAAGGGCATCATCCATGGCGCTGGCCGGCAGTTCGATCAGCCGCGGCGCTTCGGTGAACAGCAGGGCCGCCTTGACCGCGCGTCCGGGATAAAGCGGCTGCAGCAGGGCGCGATAGAGCGCGAGCTGCAGGACATAGGCCGGCGGGACCTCGGCCAGAGAGGCGGGCGCAGGCCGATTGGTCTTGTAGTCGACGATCGAAATCGCGTCCGGCGTCACCGCCAGCCGGTCGATCTTGCCGGAAATCGAGCGTTTTTTGCCCTTGACCTCCAGGCTGCCCATGATCGCGACCTCGGCACGCGACGACGGCGCAAACAGCGGACCGAAGCTGGCGTCGGCAAGGATTGATGTGACCGAAGCCAGGGCTTTCTCCCGTTCCGACGGGGACCACTGTGCGCCCGTTCGTGCGAGATAACGTTCCGCCGCGCCCAGGCGCTCAGGCTTGGCAATGCCGGGCAGCATCTGCAGCAGTTTGTGCAGGGCAAGCCCGCGCAGCACGGCAAAGCCCGGCTCGGTTTCGGCATCCAGCACCGGCGAGGCCTTGTCGACCACGGCTTCCTTGCCTTCGTCGATCAGTGCCGAGGCGCCGGATGGCGACAGCGGACGCGGCAGGTCCTCGAAAGGCGGCAAGGGCCGGAACAGGCCCGCCGGCAAAGGCTCGAAAGCGTCGGCCTGCCGTGCCTGCTCGCTGAACACCAGTGCGACGGGCGGCAGCCTAGTGACATGGAAGCGATGCACCGGCTCACCACCAGCGGGATGCGGACGCTGCTCGCTCTCTGGAGCGCCGAGCAGCGCGCGGCTGACGATGGAGTGCCATGTGCCGGCGTTCGGCGCTCGCTTGCCGTGATAGCCGCAGACGATCAGCCGGTCCTCGGCACGGGTCATGCCGACGTAGAGCAGCCGGCGGTATTCGTCGTCGGCGAGTTCGCGTGCCCGCGCTGCCGCTGCTTTGGAAAAGCCATTGGCGACGTCGCTGGCCGAGCGCCAGAGATAGCCCTTGCCATCCCAGTTTGCACCGGAACCATCGAAGGGCATCAGGCGCGGCAGATGCTGGTCGCTGAACGGCGCGGAGCCGCCATCGACCAGGAACACGACCGGCGCTTCCAGGCCCTTGGCGGCGTGCACGGTCATGACCCGGACCTCGTCGCGGGTCTGGTCCATCTCGCGCTTGATCTCGGGACCGGCGTTTTCCAGCGTCGACAGGAAGGCTTCCAGCCCCGGCAGGCCGGTTCGCTCCTCGGCAAGGCAGAAACTCAGGAACTCGTCGAGAATGTCGCCGGCCTCAGGCCCGAGCCGGGCGATCATCCTGCGGCGCACGCCATCGCGCGCCAGCAGCCCGGCGTAGAATTCGAACACCGGCTTGAAGGCGGCCTCATTCGTCCAGGTGTCGAGCTGGGTGACGACAGCTGCAAGTCGCTCGCTTTCGCCTGCATGCTGTCGCAGCGATGCGATCAGCGACAGGCCGTGCGGCCTCTGCGAGGCGAGCGCGAACAGCGTCTCCTCCGGCAAATCGAAGACCGGGCTGCGCAGCACGGCGGCGAGCGACAAATCGTCCTGCGGCTGGATGAGGAAATGGCCGAGTGCGATCAGGTCCTTGACCGCGATATGGCCGGGCAGGCTCAGCCGGTCGGCGCCGGCGACCGGGATGTCTCGGCGTTTCAAGGCGCGAGTCAACGCATGGACGAAGCGGTCGCGCTTGCGCACCAGCACCAGCACGTCGCCAGGCCGCAGCCGCTTGCCGCGGCCTTCGATGATCTCCCTGGTGCCGATCCAGCCGGCAATGGTGGCCGCGACATTCTCCGCGACGCGCACCGCCGGCGCATGCGCATGGTCGATGGCTTGCGTCCAGTCGTCGGGCTCGTCGACGACATCGGCGCCGACCGACGGCCACACCTCGACATAGCCCGGCGCATCGGTGCGGATCGCCTTGTGGCTCAGCGGATCTGGATCATGGCTGATGCCGCGCCGCACGACGGGATCGGCGAAGACGCGGTCAACGGCGGCAAGAACGTCGTCGGTCGAGCGGAACGACCAGGTCAGCTTCAAATCGGCGAAGGACGCCTCGGCGCCGCGCACCCTGCCGGCAAACAACAGCCGGCTGTCGGCGAAGGAGTCCGGGGCGGCACCTTGAAAGGAATAGATGGACTGCTTCTCGTCACCGACGGCGAAGACCGTGCGATGGACCCTGTCACGGGCGCCGAAGCCGGCGAAGAACTCTTCCGCCAACCGCTTCACAACCTCCCATTGATCCGGGCTGGTGTCCTGCGCCTCGTCGAGCAGGATGTGGTCGATGCCCTGGTCGAGCTTGTATTGCACCCAGGGGCCGGCATCGGGCCGCGTCAGAAGGTTGACGGTGCGGGTGATCAGGTCGTTGAAGTCGAGAAAGCCGCGGCTGCGCTTCAGCACTTCGTAGCGGGCGATCAGCCAGTCGGCGATGGTCAGCGCGGCAACCGTGCCTTCCAGCATCCGGAACAGGGCCAGCCGATCGACCGTTTCAACGATCGTGCTGGCCGCTGAGAGATAGCGCTCCGCCAGATCCGGCAGTCGGTCGACAAGCGCCTTCTTGAAGGCTTTTGCCGGGTCGTAGGCGTCGCCATCGGTCTTGAGGAAGGCTCTTGCGAGCAATTGCAGGCGGCGAATGGGGTCGCTCTCGGCGAAAGCCTGGCGCGCATAGGGCAGGATGTTGTTCAGCACCGCTCTCGCATCGGTGGCATCGGCGGCCTGGGCGAAGCCGGCAAAATAGTCCGGCAAGAAACCCGGCAGCGGCCAGGCCGATGCCGCTATGCCTTCGGCGGTCTGGCCGGGGCGGAAATGGAATTCGTCGAACAGCGCCTGGAAGCGCGTGCCGTCGTGCCCGACCGCGTCGATGAAATTGCGCAAGCCGTCGCGCTTGCGCACGATCTCGCCCAGCAAGGCGTCGAGCCCGGCTTCGCCGCCACGGTCGAGGATGGTGGCAAAGGCCTCGGCCAGATCCCTGTCGCCGGCGGCGGTTCCGGAGATCATGTCGCGGCGCGCGGCGGCAAACAGCGATGCCTCCATCTGGCCGTCGAGCATCTCGAAATGAGCCGGGATGTTGGCTTCCAGCGGGAACTGGTGCAGCACCGATTCGCAGAAGGCGTGAATGGTTTGGATCTTCAGCCCGCCGGGTGTTTCCAGCGCCTCGGCGAACAGGCGCCGCGCCCGGCGCATGGTGTCGATATCGGGCCGGCGCCCTTCCAGCGCCTCGACCTTCGACGCCAGATCCGCGTCACCGAGCGTCGTCCAATCCGACAATGTCGAGAACACCCGATTGGACATGTTGGCGGCGGCGGCGCGCGTGTAGGTCAGGCACAGGATCTTCGACGGATCGGTGCCGCGCAGCAGCAGCCGGATGACGCGCTGGGCCAGCACATGGGTCTTGCCGGAGCCGGCGTTGGCCGACACCCAGGCGGAATTCTGAGGGTCGGCGGCGCGGGCTTGACTGGTCGCTGTGTCGCTGGGGATGGGATAGGCCTTCTTCATGCCTCCCCTCCCTCGTCACCGGCATCGCCGCCGGCCGACCATTCCAGCACGCGGGCAAGATGGTCGTAATCGCCATCGGTCTCGCCCTCGCGAAACGGCAGTGCGCGCGACAGATAGCCGCTTCCCGGGTCTGCGTAGTGGATCAAGAGCTTTTCCAGCCGCGCCCAGGCCTCTTCGGCCAGATCGGTGGCGGTTCGCGGCTGGCGGTTGTGTTCGAGGATGGATTCCTCGAACACCTCGCCATTCGGCTTCAACCTGATGAAGGCCAGTTGCGAGGGCTCGCGCGCGCCCAAATCCTTGAAGGCGCCGCGCCTGAGCAGCGCGCCCTCCAGTGCCAGTTGCGGCGCCAGCAGCGTGTGCGCCTGCGCCTTGGACGGCGAGGAGCCGGTCTTATAGTCCAATATGTCGGCCATGCCGCCAGCCAGCAGGTCGACACGGTCGGCATAGCCGGACAGCGTCACGCCGGACTGGCCGACGACGGTCTTTCCGGCGCGCTCCTCGGCATGGCGCCGGATCACCGCGTCGGCGCGCGTGCGCTCCCATTCGATGATGTTGGCGGCGAGTTTTTCGAAACGCGGCCACCACACCGCCTCGACATCCGCCGGAAGAGCGACTTCGGCAAAACAGGCGCGGCCCGCGGCAATGAGGCCGGCGAGCGCATCGGGCGCGCGCGGGTCAGCCACCCGCGCCGAGAACAGATGCAGGATGGCGTGAAACAGTGTGCCGCGCTCGGCCGCACCTGGGTCTCGAATGACCGGGTCGAGCGGCATCAGTCCTAGAATGCGTCTCGCATAGACGGCGTAGGGGTCACGGCGGAGGGTCTCGATCTCGGTGACCGAGAAATGGCCGGGACGCACGGACAGTGGCGGCTTCGGCTGCGGCCGTGGCGCGAAATCCTGCCTTGGACCACTGTCGAGCGCGCGCGTCCGTGTGAGCAGTTCGTCGCCACGCCGGCGCAATTCAGCTGCCTGGTCGTTGCCGATGAAGGTGAGCAGGCGCTGCAGCCAGCGCGACGGCACGGCGGGTGCGTCACCGGCGCGCGCCGAGCGGGCCAGCACCACCTTCCTGGCGCCCATGGCCATCTGGAAATCATGCGCGGCAAGGCCGATGCGCCGTTCCGGCGGTTCGAGGTCGATGCCGGTCTTCATCAGCCGCGACATGAAGCGGTCGCTCTCTGGCTTGCGCGGCCACACGCCCTCGTTGAGCCCGCCGATGACCAGCGTATCGACAGTCTGCAAGCGCGCTTCCAGCGCGCCCCAGATCGCGATGTTCCTGTCGGTGCCTTGCGCCGGCTTGACAGTTTCAGGCGCGATCAGCGCCGCCATCACATCGGGCCACTCGTTCGCCGCGAAGGACAGCGATGCGGAAGCCGCGACCAGCCCGCGCAGCAGTTCGGCAAGCTTTTCGCCGGCGTCACCGGCATAGAGTTCGGCAAGGCCGCCATCGACGGTGCGGCCGAGATTTTCGAGGGCGACGACACTGGCTGTGACCAGCGCGGCAAGGTCGGCGTCCGCTTGGCCACGGAAAGCCGCGAGCGGCGCAAGCGCCTGTCTGAGACGGTCGAGCAAATTCCGAGCGCCTTCGATGGAGCGCACGGTCAGCCGGGAAAACCAGAAGGGCGGCCGGCGGCCGCTGCCCAATTCGGTGAGGCGGCTATCAAACAGTTCCGGCAGCGAAACGATGTCCGGGCGGCCGGTGCCGCCACGCAGCGCCACCAGTTCGATCAGTTCCGCCGCATGGCGCACATCGGCACGTTCGAGGCCAAGCCCGAGCAACGGATGCTTGAGCAGCGACAGCAGGCCAACCGGATCGCCTGGCCGGAACACCGCTTCGAGCGCCAGTCTGAGCAGGCTGGCCGCCGGGGTGTTGGCGAGCGGCGTGCCGCCGGAATCGTCGGCGACGACGCCGAAGCGCTGGAGCTCGACCGAAACGCGTCGCGCCAGCGCGCGGTCGCCGGTGACCAGAGCGGCCCTTTGGCCTGATACTTCGACCGCACGCTTCAGCGCGACGGCAATGGCCACGGCTTCATCGCGTTCGCTGGCCGCTTCGAGCAAGGTCACGCCGGCGAATGCCCCGGCGATGTCGGACGCCGAAAAGCCATTGCGCGTCTCGGCCCACAATTCGGTGGTCTCGGCCGGCCGCAAGGCTTCGCCGACAAGGGCGGCGCGCAACGCAAGTTGCGGTCCGGGCGCGCCGATCTCCTCGACATCGCCGCGCAACACGCCGATCTTGCCGATCAGCCTGGCGAGACCGTATTGCGGGTGGCCAAGCACGGCCGGGCAGGCACCGGGCGCGGCGATTGCCTGGAAGGACGCTTCGTCCAGCGTCCGGTCGAGGCCGGGCAGCACGATGGCGCCGCCGGGCAAGCGCGAGATCGCGGCAAGCAGTTCGGCGGTGGCTGGTATCGAGCCGGTGGACCCCGCCGCGATGACGGGCCCGGCGGGCGGATTGCGCTGCAGCAGGGCGGCCTCGGCGCGGATGAGCGCGCTGCGATGCGCGGCCGGGTTGGAGCGATCGCTCTCTGCAAGGAATTTCGGCCAGGCGTCGGTGACGATACCGAGGAATTCGAGCGTCACCTGCCACCATCCGGCAAGGTTGCCGGTCACCAGATCGGTGAGCTTGGCCCAGTCCGTGCCTTCCGTCTCGATCTCGTCCATCAGCCCCGCGAGATCGCGCGCCAGCCAGATCGCGTCGGCGGTGGAGGCCGGGATGACGATCTCCTCGGCGAAGAGGGCGGCGACATGTGCCGGCAGCCGGCGTTTCCATGCGCGCACCAGCGGCGTCAGCAGCAACAGGCGCTCAGAAGCGGCGATCGGCGGCGCGAGATCGATGGCCGCCGTTGCCTCGGTCTCGAACGCCGCCTCGTCCTCATCGAACTCGCCGAGTGGCCGGATGACCGGCAGGATCGCCGAACCGCCGCCGCCGCGAGTTGCCAGGCTGTCGACGAAGACACCCCGCAGAGCGCGCGCCGCGCGGCGCGTCGGCACATAGATGGTGACATCGGCCAGAGCGAGCGGGTCGCCGTCGAACCGAAAACCTGGAACGAGGCGGCCGGCAAGCAGCGCCTCGGCAAGCGTCGGCAGAAACGGCGCTCCGGGGGGAATTGAGAAAACGCGGCTTGAGCCGCTCATTGCAACTCGGCTAGCGCGCCGGCGACCGCCGTTTCCGCGAGCGCGATGGCATCGGGCGTGCCGACGGTGATCCAATGGCCATGCATCGGCATGCCGAACAGGCGCCCTGCGGCTATGGCCGTATCGAAATAGGCATTGAGCGAGTGCGGCCCGGCCGGTGCGCCCTTGAACAGACGCGGATGGACGATCGCCACGCCGGCATAGATCAAGCCCGCCGGATCCCCCTTTGAACGCCGCAAGCGGCCATCCGGCGCCACCAGGAAATCGGTGCTGCCGCAGTGTCCGGTCGCCTGATGGAGATCCGCCAGCATCAGCAGAATATCCATTTTCGCCGCGTCCCATGCAAGGGCGAGGCGCTGGAGATTGAGAGGACCGTCGTCGATCCAGAACGTGTCGGCGTTGAGGATATAGAAGGGCTGCGAGCCCAGTTCCGGCAACGCCTTGACGATGCCGCCGGCGGAATCGAGCAGTTTTTCGCTCTCATCGGAAATGACGATCCGCGGTGCGCGGCGCGCGGCGACATGGGCGACGATCTGTTCGGGAAAATAATGGACGTTGACCACGGCCTTGCCGACACCGGCGGCGGCCAGGCTGTCGAGACTCCAGTCGAGCAACGGCTTGCCGGCGACCCTGACCAGCGGCTTGGGAATGGTGTCGGTGATCGGCCGCATGCGTTTGCCGAGCCCGGCGGCGAGTACGATGGCAGTGTCCGGTCTTGCTGTCACAGCGCTCGCTCCTCCAGCAAACCGTTGGCGTTGTAGAAATCGCGCAGGCTTGCCAGCGCCGGGTGAGACAAGGCCCGGCGCAGATAATCGCGAATGCGCGGCAGGTGCTTTAGATAATAGGGCTTGCCGTCACGCTTTTCGAGCCGGACGAAGATGCCGAGGATCTTGGAGTTCCGCTGCGCCGCCATGATTGCGTAGGATTCCAGGAAACTTGCTTCGTCGAAAGTGCCGGCTGCGTGGCGCGCCCCGATATAGGCATTCAGCGTCTGTTTCTCGATCTCGGGTGACATGGTGACGCGCGCGTCCATGGCGAGCGAGGCGACGTCATAGGCGGACGGGCCGATCAGCGCGTCCTGGAAATCGACGATGCCCAGCCGGTCATGCCCGGAGCGGTCGCCGCGCCAGATGATGTTGGGCGAATGGAAGTCGCGCAGCATCAGCGTGACTTCGCGGCCGTGCAGCCGGTCGAGAAGCGCGTTCCACTCCCTGTGGTAGCCGGCGCGCAAGCTGTCGCTTGCCGGGCTGCCCGATAGCGCCGGCACGTACCAGTCGACCAGCAGATCGGCTTCGATCATCATGGCGTCGCGGTCGAAGGGCGGCACTTCATGGAAGCCGCCGTGCCCTGTTTCCAGGTGCTGCGGCCAGGTCCTGCCATGCATCATGGCCAGCAGCTCGGCCGCCGCCGCGTAGCGATCGGCCAGCGGCTGACCATCGCCGCCGAGAAACCCTTCGGAACCAAGATGTTCGAGCAGCAAAAACCCCTGCTCCTGGTCGTCGGCATGGATTTCCGGAACGCTGACGCCGCCGGCCTTCAAGGCGCGGTCGATGGCGACGAAGGCGGAGACCGACCGGGCGGTATGAGCGATCTCGGCATAGGGCTTGCCGTCACGCACCGGAGGGCCGAGCACCAGCCGTGGCGAGTTCATCAGCACTCGCGGCTTCCGGTTCGGCAGCGAAACGATCTCATAGGAGCGGGCCGAAGCATCGCCAATGAAATGGCGGCGCTGCGCTTGCCCCCAGCCTGCATTTTCGAGAAAGTCGCGCATGGCCAGCGATCGTGCCGCCCGATCGAAGGCAGCGCCCTGCCCCGACAATCGCGCCAGCCGGCCGTCGCCTTGCTGGACGAGCTCGATCAGGACCGTGGTCTTCGGCAGATAATCTTCCGCTCGTTCCGGCCATTCGACCAACGCGGCGCCTTGGGCCAGGGCCTCGTCGAACCCGAGCTCATCGATCTCGGCGGCCGAGGACAGGCGGTAGAGATCGAAATGATGGACCGGGACGCGCGTGTCGTAGCTCTGCACCAGCGTGAAAGTCGGGCTCGGCACATCGAGGCCGGCATCGTCGGCCAAGGCCCTGATCAAGGCCCGCGCCAACGTCGACTTGCCGGCGCCGAGATCGCCCTTGAGGGCAAGCACATCGCCCGGGCGCAGCGACAGCGCCAGATCCTCGCCCAGCCGCGCTGTCTGTGTCTCGTCGGCGAGTAAACGCTCCAGCACCAATCCTGTCATCGAGCGCGCTACTCAGCCGCGGCGCGGATGCCCGGCATGTCGGGAAAGGTGCAGATGACGGTCGTGCCCTTGTCCCTGCCGGTTTCGATGCGAACGCTGCCGCCATGCAGCTCGACAAAGCTCTTGACGATCGACAGGCCGAGGCCGGCGCCGCGCCGGCGGCCGCCATTGGCGCGCGGCTCGAAACGGCGAAACACCGAATCGAGCAGATCCGGCGGCATGCCGGGGCCGTCGTCATGAACCGAGAATTCCACCCCGCCCGCCAGATGGCGGCAAGTGAGCCGGATGGTGCTGGCTTCCGGCGCGTAGTTGGCGGCGTTGCTGAGCAGATTGTAGAGGATCTGGCGGACGCGGATTTCGTCGCCGTGGAACGTCTTCGGCGCAGCGGTGACGTCGACCTCGAGCCTGATCGAATGCTCTTCCAGCCGGTCGGCGACCAGTTCGGCGGCGGCCGCAATGGTGCGATCGACGTGCACCTCGGAAATGTCGAGCTGCATGATGCCGGCGTCCACCGTCGCCAAATCGAGGATGTCGTTGACGATGGTGAGCAGCACCGAGGACGACGAGCTGACATGCTCGACATATTCGCGCTGCTTCTGCGTCAGCGGACCGGTCGTGGGCAGCGACAGCAGTTCGGTGAAGCCGATGATGTTGGTCAGCGGCGAGCGCAGTTCATAGGAGACGTGCTGGACGAATTCGTTCTTGAGCTGGTCGGATTTTTGCAGCGCCTCGTTCTTGTCCTTCAGCGCCCTTTCGACATGAACGCTGTCGGTAACGTCGACGAAGGTCATCATCACCTGCCCGTTGGGTAACGGGATTATGGCGTAGCTCAGAACATTGCCGTTGTTGAGTTCGGTTTGGCCGTGGCGGTCGCGGCGCTCGTCGTCAAAGCCGGTGATGGCGGCTACGAAGCCAGGCCAGGGGCTGTCCGCCGCCTGCCGGTCGCAAAGGTCGCGGATCGTGGACACGTGCACATTCGGCTTGGCCGCTTCGCCGCTCAAACCCCAGAGTGTGGCAAAGGCGGGATTCGACAGCCGAAGCCTGCCGTCGGGGCCGAACACCGCCACGCCTTCGGCAAGATTGTCGAGCGTCTCGCCCTGGACCCGCACCGCTGTCTGGTAGCGGCTTTCGAGGTCCATCTTCTCGGTCAGGTTCTCGAACACCCAGGTCACGCCACCCTTGGGCTGCGGGTTGGCGACGACGCGGATGGTCTTGCCGTCCGGCAGATGCCACCAATGCTCCTGAGATTCCACGGCACGATAGGCGCCGAGCAGACCTTCCTTCCAGCGGCGCCATTCAGGTTGCTCGGCGATCTTGCCCTCGCTGCGCAGCCGGTCCAGCAGCAGCGCATTGTCGGGAGCACTGTGCAGGAAGCCGCTGTCGAGCCCCCACAACTTCTGGAAAGCCTGATTGAAGAACCGCAGCTTCTCGTCGGTATCGAAAATGGCGACCGCCGTATTGAGCTGGTCGAGCGTGTCGGCGTGGCTCCTGACGGTCCGCTCGTATTCGCCGCGAACCGTCTCGATGGCGCTGGTGTCGCAAGCAAGGCCGGCCGAGCCATCGCTGCCGGCGAAATCGGTGACCGCAAACACACGGCGATCGCCTTCGATCACGGTGGAAAGCGACTGTTCGAAGACCGGATGCGTCTTGTGCTGGGCGGCAATCGCGTCGCGTGCCTGGCCGCCGAGGAACTCCTTTGCCTCTCGAACCGCGGCTTCGGCATTTTCGGCCTCGACCGCATCGGCATAGGCCCGGTTGACCCACTTCAGCCGCCCATCCTCGCTGCGAAGCCATGCCGGCATGTTCAGCGCGTCGAGCAGGCCGATCATCGTGTCATGGTCGGCGGCCAGCCGCTGGTTGTCGATCTTCAGCCTGGCCTGGCTGCGCTGCGTCTCCGAAAGCGAGACGAAGCGCACGAGCACATGCGCCGCGCTCTTGCGGCCATGCACTTCGAGCGGCGCGCCGGCCTGCGATTCGATGACGAGGTCGAAGGGTTTGGCTTTTTCGCGCAATCCCGCAACGGCATGTTCAAGCGCTGCCGCCGAACGCGGCATCAGCCAGCGGCCGAAAGCGAGGAAAGCGGCCCGGTCCTCCGGAGCGCCGCTTTCGACGGGCAATGTGCCGATGAGTTCGGGCTTCTTGTTTTCCGCGGCCCAGACGACCACGCGCTGGTCGCGCAGATTGAGCAGCGCCTCCGAGCGGCGGAGCGCCGCGTTGATGTCGGCGAGGCGGCTCCTGAGTTCGACATTTTCCGCCGAGGTGCGGGCTCTTTCGCGGATGAGGACGATGGCCGACAGAAGTGCGGCACCCGTCACGCCGACAAACACGGCAAGCTGCATCACCTCGACGGCGCTCATCGACAATCCGGCGACGGCGGTCTCGGCATGGGCGACGGCACCTGCCAAGGGGCCGGCAAGCGCGGAGGTGGCAAGGAAGATCGACGCGCGGGCGCGCCAGGACAGGCCTCCGCCTTGCAAGGCGGAGCCAGTGATCCTCGAATCGTCATGGCCGCCGGAAACGGCCCGTCCCGCTCTGTGCGGGTGTTGCCCCGGCATGTCTTGGTCCTCTCCGCCGCCTGAATGCAAGACCGCCCTGATGCACACCTCTCTTGAACCCCTCTCGGGCTGGAAGCGTCGCGAATCACCTGACAATAACCCCTCGCCGAATCGTCGTGAAGGCGATTGCGCGCAAAAATAAAGCCGGGCGAAAAGTCAATCGCCCGGCCTCAATATCTGGTAGCAATTTTCGGTTTGGTTAATAGCGGTAGTGTTCCGGCTTGAACGGACCCTGAGGCGTGACGCCGATATAGGCGGCCTGTTCATCGGACAGTGCGGTCAGGCGGGCGCCAAGCTTGTCGAGATGCAGGCGCGCGACCTTTTCGTCGAGATGCTTGGGCAGGACGTAGACCTGGTTCTCGTACTGGCCGGGCTTGGTGTACAGCTCGATCTGGGCCAGCACCTGGTTGGTGAAGGACGCCGACATGACGAAGCTCGGATGGCCTGTGGCGTTACCGAGATTGAGCAGCCGGCCTTCCGACAGAAGGATCATCCGCTTGCCGTCCGGGAAGGTGATCATGTCGACCTGCGGCTTGACGTTGGTCCATTTCAGGTTGCGCAGCGCGGCCACCTGAATCTCGTTGTCGAAGTGACCGATGTTGCCGACGATCACCATGTCCTTCATCGAGCGCATGTGGTCGAGGGTGACGACATCCTTGTTGCCGGTGGTGGTGATGACGATGTCGGCGGTGGGGGCCGCGTCTTCCAGAGTGACGACTTCAAAACCGTCCATCGCCGCCTGCAGGGCGCAGATCGGATCGACCTCGGTGACCTTGACGCGGGCGCCGGCGCCCTTGAGCGAGGCCGACGAGCCCTTTCCGACGTCGCCATAGCCGCAGACGACGGCGACCTTGCCGGCCATCATCGTGTCGGTGCCGCGACGGATACCGTCGACCAGCGATTCCTTGCAGCCGTACTTGTTGTCGAACTTCGACTTGGTGACCGAGTCGTTGACGTTGATGGCGGGGAAGGGCAGCAGGCCCTTCTTCTGCAGCTGGTAAAGCCGGTTGACGCCGGTCGTGGTCTCTTCGGTGACGCCGCGGATCGCAGCCTTCTGCTTGGTGAAGAAGCCGGGCGAGGCCTTCAGGCGCTTCTTGACCTGCGCATAGAAGTACTCTTCCTCCTCGCTCTGCGGGTTGGACAGCACGTCCTCGCCGGCCTCGGCGCGGGCGCCGATAAGGATGTACATGGTGGCGTCGCCGCCATCATCGAGGATCATGTTGGAGAGGCCACCGTCGGTCCACTGGAAAATCTTGTCGGTGTAGTCCCAGTACTGCTCGAGGCTCTCGCCCTTGACGGCGAATACCGGGATGCCAGCCTCGGCGATGGCCGCGGCCGCGTGATCCTGCGTCGAGAAGATGTTGCAGGAGGCCCAGCGGATATCGGCGCCGAGCGCCTTCAGGGTCTCGATCAGCACCGCCGTCTGGATGGTCATGTGCAGCGAGCCGGTGATGCGCGCGCCCTTGAGTGGCTTCTTGTCGCCGAATTCCTCGCGGCTGGCCATCAGGCCCGGCATTTCGGTCTCGGCGATCTCGATTTCCTTGCGGCCCCAGCCGGCCAGCGAGATGTCGGCGACCACATAGTCCTTGCTACCCGTCATGGCAGTGCTCCGAATTGTTGTGCTGCGAATTGGTTGCGGATGCGCCCGCGCCGGTCGGCGCGTCGAAGGGCGCGAATTGCCGGCCTGACTAGCAGATCAGGGCGAAGACGACAATGGGATATAAAGAAATCTTTATCCCTGCATGTCTCCCGGACATGCATTGGCGGTTTGGCAGATCAGCTTTCCTCGCCGAAGCGGGACGCCACCAGCTGCTCCAGGGCGTCGATGACCTCCTGGGCCTCCGGCCCGCTGGCGGTGACGCGGATCGAGTAGCCGGGGCTTGCCGCCAGCATCATCAGGCCCATGATCGAGGTGCCGCCGACCTTGACGCCGTCCTTCTCGACATGCACCGAGGCGTCGAAGCCGCTGGCCAGCTGGACGAACTTCGCCGAGGCGCGCGCGTGCAGGCCGCGCTGGTTGATGATGGGAAAGTCCCTGGTGATGGTATCTTTGGCGATCTGAGCTTTTTCCGGGGACAGCGCGTTCATTTGCTGCTCAAGAGCTGGCTGGCGACATTGATGTATTTGCGGCCGGCCGCCTGAGCCTCGTCGAGTGCGGCGGCCATATTGTCGCCCTTGCGGATCGAAGAGAGCTTGATCAGCATCGGCAGGTTCATGCCGGCGATCACCTCGGTGCGGCCGGATTCCATTACCGAGATGGCGAGGTTGGAGGGCGTGCCGCCGAACATGTCGGTCAGCACGATGACCCCCGCCCCGGTGTCGACACGGGCAACGGCGTCGATGATGTCGCGGCGACGCTGCTCCATATCGTCGTCGGCGCCGATCGCCACGGTTTCGAAATTGTCTTGTGGCCCGACGACATGTTCCACGGCATGTCGAAACTCGGCGGCCAGTTGACCGTGCGTTACAAGCACGAGTCCGATCATTCTTTGGTGGCTCCCGTCATCGCCGCTTCACAGGCGCATTTTATGCTCGCCAGCCATTCCAGGCAGCGGGAGCGCTATCTTGTCGACGCACGGCCCGTTGACAAGCCCAAAATTGCGCAGGCCCATGCCATTTTGACGCATTGCAGCAAAAAACCTGGGGCGGATCATAGAAAAGGCGCGATCGACAGCCGCGCCATCACGGCGGGCAAGGCCGTGGCGGCGTTACGCTCGGCAAGGTCGATACGCGGCACTGGGCAGCCTGCGACCGGCTCGCTGATTTCCTCCTGGAAACGGGCCATCTCTGCCTTTGGCACCAGCCTCACATGCAGGTCGATCACTCCGCCCGGCTCGAACGGCAGCGGGCGCGGCATGAATCCAGGCACTTCGGCGAGACCGGCGATGGTCGCCGGCACGCGACAGACCAGCCGCCCGGCGCGGGTCGCGGCAAGCAGCCTGTCGTCGCCGATCAGCCGCGAGAACAGCCCGCGCGCGCGGCAATGGTCCAGGAGTGTGAGCGCCAGCGTCGTCTTGCCGGCGCCGGACGGCCCGGTGATAAGGACGCCGCGCTCGCCGATCAGGATCGCGGTTCCGTGAATGTTTTCAGGCTGCGCAATTGGATCAGGCACGATCTTGCACGATCATGGTTTTGGATGAAGCATGATGATCTTGTCCGAAAACCGGTTCCCACTTTTCGGGATCATGCTTCGGCCGGCAGCGTCACGACAAAGCGCGCGCCCTTGATCTCGCCGGGTTTGGTGCCCGGGATGTTCTCGGCGGTCAGCGTGCCGCCATGGGCCTCGACGATCTGCCTGGATATCGACAGGCCAAGGCCAGAATTCTGGCCGAACGCCTCGCCGGCCGGCCGGTCGGTGTAGAAGCGTTCGAAGATGCGGTCGATGTTGTCGGCCCGGATGCCGGGGCCATTGTCGTCGACGGTGACGATGTTGAACTTGCCGGCGCGCGCCAGCGACAGGCCGATGTGGCCATGGTCCTCGGGAACGAAGGAGCGGGCGTTCTCGATCAGGTTGGTGATGACCTGGCCGATGCGCAGATCATGCCCGACGACGAAATAGCCTTTGACGCCCTGCGGCAGTTTGGCGACCTTGAACTCGATCTCGACCGCCTTCTTGTTGCGCGTGGCTTCACGCGAAACGGCGACGAGATCGGTGATGAATTTCTTCAGGTCGACGTTCCCGGCATCTTCGCGCGCGAGCTCCGCATCAAGGCGTGAGGCGTCGGAAATATCGGTGATGAGCCGGTCCAGCCGCCTGACATCGTGCTGGATGACGTCCATCAACCGGCCGCGCGAATCGTCGTTCTTGGCAAGCGGCAAGGTTTCCACCGCGCTGCGCAGCGATGTCAGCGGGTTCTTCAATTCGTGCGACACGTCGGCCGCGAAGCTTTCGATCGCCTCGATGCGGGCGTAGAGCGCGTTGGTCATGTCGCGTATGGCGATCGACAGATTGCCGATCTCGTCCTGGCGGTCGGAAAAGTCGGGGATTTCCTCACGGCTCTTGACGCCGCGCCGCACCCGCACGGCCGCCGCCGACAGCCGGCGCAGCGGATTGGCGATGGTGGAGGCGAGCAGCATCGACAGGATGGCGGTGACCAGGGCCGCGATACCGAAGACGCGCAGGATCGCCTTGCGTTCGGCGGCGACGATCTTGTCGATGTCGCCGCCTTCGGTCGACAGCATCAGCACGCCGAGAACGGCGCGGAAGCGCTGGATCGGCACCGCCACGGAAACGATCTGCTCGCCCTGCTCCGAGACGCGCACGATGGTCGACGGGCTGCCGGTGAGCGCCTTGACCACTTCCGGGAAGGCGGCGCCATTGCCGCCCGGCTGCTCGTGATAGACCGGCAGTTCGGTGTTGCGGAAGAAGTCGAAGACGAATTTCTGGATGCGCTCGACCAGATCGGGCTCTTCCTCTTCGACCGGCGGCAGGTCGTAGCGCAGGATCTGGCCGCGCGAGTAGAGATGGCGTGAATCGAGCAGCAGATTGGCGTCGCGGTCATAGATGCGGGCGCGGGTCCGGGTCGGCGAGATCAGCCTTCTCAGCACCGGCGCGACGCGCTCCGGGTTGATCGGGAAGTCGAGATTGTCGAGCTGGTCGGAGCCCGGCCCCAGGCTTTCGCCTGCCTGCAGCTCAAGCAGCTTTTCCGGGTCGATGCTGATCGAATCCGTCTCGACCGTCGCCGACGCCGCGATCGCGCCGGCGATGATCTCGCCCTGTGTCATCAGGCTTTCGACGCGGGCGTCGATCAGCCCGTCGCGGAAGGTGTTGAGATAGAGAATGCCGGTTACCAGGACGGCCAGGCCGGCGAGGTTGAGAAAGAGGATACGCCGCGTCAGGCTGGAAAAGATATGATGGCCGAGGAAGCGGCGCATCGGCACCGTGATCTTCGATACGAAGGACGGCATGATCCGCGACGGCCGCCTGGAGGCGCCCGCCGGTCTTGTTCGCTGTGCTTCCACTGCCATCGAATAGCAGCTCCCGCCTAGTAATTAGTCGGTAGTGAGTAGGCAGTAGGGAATAGAGAAATGGTTGGCTGAGATCGCGGCTATGCATGAGTGCCGCTCGCACCATTCAAAACTGACTACCGACTATTCCCTACTGCCTATTGCCTATTCACGCCTCGCGGAACCGGTATCCGACTCCGTAAAGGGTTTCGATCATCTCGAAGTCGTCGTCGACGGCCTTGAACTTCTTGCGCAGCCGCTTGATGTGGCTGTCGATGGTACGGTCGTCGACATAGACCTGTTCATCATAGGCCGAATCCATCAGCGCATCACGGCTTTTTACGACACCGGGACGCTGCGCCAGCGAATGCAGGATCAGGAACTCGGTGACCGTGAGCGTCACCGGTTCGCCCTTCCAGGTGCAGGTATGACGCTCCTGGTCCATGACGAGCTGACCGCGCTCAAGCGAGCGGGCCTGCTGGCTGGGTGTCTTGGCGGCGGCCTCGCGGGCACTGGCACGGCGCAGCACGGCGCGCACCCGCTCGACCAGCAGACGCTGCGAGAACGGTTTGCGGATGAAATCGTCGGCGCCCATCTTGAGGCCGAACAATTCATCGATCTCGTCGTCCTTCGAGGTCAGGAAGATCACCGGGAGGTCGGACTTCTGGCGCATCCGGCGCAGCAGTTCCATGCCGTCCATGCGCGGCATCTTGATGTCGAGGATGGCAAGATTCGGCGGGCGTGCCGCCAATCCTTCCAGCGCTGACGCACCATCCGTGTAGGTCTCGACGCGATACCCCTCGGATTCGAGGGCGATCGACACCGATGTTAGAATGTTGCGGTCGTCATCGACAAGCGCGATTGTTGCCATTTCAAGCGGCTCCCTCATGAGCTGTCCCTTCTTTCGTAGAGAAGGGGCTTTTGCAGGACAAATTAGGTACAAAATGTGGCATAGGCCTTGTCCGCTGTCACGCGCGGCATGCCGGCGGCCACAATCCTACCTCGATATGGATTGGACGAACGAACATCGCCAATCCTTTGGGCAACCGCGGAACTTTTTGCACATATAAACGATTTAAACAACTTTCAAAATTTTTAAATCGATTAATGATTTGATATCATTTGGCTTTTCTGGTTCTGACCATTTCAGTCCGCAGTGCGGGCTTGCCGGAAACACGCCGGCAAACGATGCGGCAAATCCAAGAAGGGACCCCCATGTCGGAAGTCGGCAAACGCAATCCTGCCTGCGCGATCTATCATATCGGCCTGAAAACCACCGGCGTGGTGCGCTATAATTTCGGTGCGGCAGCCCTTTATGAGGAAGCGATCCGACGCGGCGAGGCCAGGCTGACCGCGCACGGCGCACTGCTCGCCGAGACCGGCCAGCACACCGGCCGCTCGCCCAAGGACAAGTTCGTCGTCCGCGACGGCGCCACGGAGCCGCATATCTGGTGGGACAACAACAAGGCGATCTCGCCGGCCCAGTTCGACACGCTGCTTGCCGATTTCCAGGCGCATGCCGCGGACAAGGATCTTTACGTCCAGGATCTGGTCGGCGGCGCCGATGAGGAACTGAAGCTGCCCACCAGGGTCATCACCGAGTTTGCCTGGCACTCGCTGTTCATCCGCAATCTGCTCATCCGCCCGAATGCCGCCGAACTCGAGCATTTCGTGCCCGAGATGACGATCATCGACCTGCCGTCCTTCCGCGCCGATCCCGTCCGCCACGGCAGCCGCACCGAAACGGTGATCGCCGTCGACCTCACGCGCAAGATCGTGCTGATCGGCGGCACCTCCTATGCCGGCGAGATGAAGAAGTCGGTGTTCACCATGCTCAACTATCTGCTGCCGGCGAAAGGCGTGATGCCGATGCATTGCTCGGCCAATGAGGGCGCGGCCGGCGACGCCGCCATCTTCTTCGGCCTGTCTGGCACCGGCAAGACGACGCTCTCGGCCGATCCCTCGCGCACGCTGATCGGCGACGACGAGCATGGCTGGGGGCCGCACGGCATCTTCAATTTCGAAGGTGGCTGCTACGCCAAGACGATCAAGCTGTCGGCGGAAGCCGAGCCGGAAATATTCGCCACCACGCAGCGCTTCGGCACCGTGCTGGAAAATGTCGTGCTCGACGCTGATGGCGTGCCGGATTTCAACGATGGAAGGCTCACCGAAAACACGCGCTGCGCCTACCCGCTGCATTTCATCCCCAACGCCAGCAAGACCGGACGCGCCAACCATCCCAACAACATCATCATGCTGACCGCCGACGCCTTCGGCGTGATGCCGCCGATCGCCCGGCTGAGCCCGGCGCAGGCGATGTATCATTTCCTCTCCGGTTACACCGCCAAGGTGGCCGGGACCGAAAAGGGCGTGACCGAGCCCGAAGCGACGTTTTCGACCTGCTTCGGTGCACCGTTCATGCCGCGCCATCCATCCGAATACGGCAATCTGCTGCGCGAGTTGATCGCCCGGCATGGCGCCGATTGCTGGCTGGTCAACACCGGCTGGACCGGCGGCGCCTACGGTACCGGCAAGCGCATGCCGATCAAGGCGACGCGGGCCTTGCTTGCCGCCGCACTCGACGGCTCGCTGAAGACGGCCGAGTTCCGCACCGACCCGCATTTCGGTTTCGAGGTGCCGGTGGCGGTTCGCGGCGTCGACAGCGCCATTCTCGAACCGCGCTCGACCTGGGCCGACAAGGCCGGCTATGACCTGCAGGCGGCAAGGCTGGTCGGCATGTTCGCCGTCAACTTCGAGAAATTCGAATGCCATGTCGACGCCGTGGTGCTGGGTGCCGCCCCGCGCATGCAGGAAGCGGCGGAGTAATCACGCCATCGGACTCAGCCGTCGTTGAAAGGCCCGGCTTCGATCGGGCCTTTTCTTTTTCGATCCGCCGCGCCATGACTGCGGCATGGCGAGCGACGACAACATCATCATATCAGGCGATGCGGTGATCCATCCGGGCGACCTGCACGAGGATTTCATCCGTTCGTCCGGTCCGGGTGGCCAGAACGTCAACAAGGTGGCGACGGCGGTGCAGCTGCGCTTCGACGCGGCCAACGCAGAGGGTCTGTCGGAGCGCGTGCGCGAGCGGACGATCAAGCTTGCCGGACAGCGTGCCACCAAGGACGGTGTCATCGTCATCGAGGCAGGCCGCTTCCGCACCCAGGAACAGAACCGGGCGGACGCACGGGCCCGGCTCACGGCGCTGGTCGCCAAGGCCGCCGAACCGCCGCCGCCGCCGCGCAAGAAGACGCGGCCATCGAAGGGTGCGGTGGAGCGGCGGCTGAAGAGCAAGGCCGGACGCGGCACGATCAAGAAACTGCGCGGCCGGGTGGAGAACGATTAAGCACCACGCCCAATGGCGAGCACAAGAAGCTACGGCAAGCGCAAGGGCGTCAAGAACACGGTCGTTTTCGAGGCCGATACCGATGTGACGCATGCCGGCAAGATTACCCAGGTGCCGCGGATACCAGACCTCGCCTGATAGGGGGCGATCGTCAATTAGACATGAGCGGCGGCTTTCGGGTCGCCGTTTTCATTCGATCGTGACATTTTACGGTTCCGAACCCTCCGCAAGGTGCCCGAATCCGTGCTCGTCCTGCCCAAAGGCGTCCGCCACATGCCGGCTTACCTGTCACGCAGCGTGCAGGAAGCGCTGGTCGATGAGGTGAGAAGCATCGTGCAGCAGGCGCCGCTGTTCCTGCCGGCGATGCCGCGCACCGGCAAGGAGATGAGCGTGCGCATGACCAATTGCGGCCCGCTCGGCTGGGTCACCGACAAGGAGCAAGGCTACCGCTATCAGCCGACGCATCCCGTGACCGGAGCGCCATGGCCGCCAATCCCGAATAGCCTGCTCGAACTGTGGCGACAGGTCTCGGGCTATCCGCATCCGCCGGAAGCGTGCCTAGTCAATTTCTATACGCCGGAGGCAAAAATGGGCCTGCACCAGGACCGGGACGAGGCCGATTTTTCGGCGCCGGTGGTTTCCGTCTCACTGGGTGATGATTGCCTGTTCCGGGTCGGCCAGACGACGCGTGACGGCGCCACGAAGTCGTTCAGGCTGCAAAGCGGTGACGTCGTGGTGCTCGGCGGCGAAGGGCGGCTGTGCTTTCATGGCGTCGACCGCATCTACCCCTCGACTTCGGCGCTGCTGAAAAATGGCGGCAGGATCAATCTGACGTTGCGGCGGGTCAACCCGTGACTCTCAGTTGGTCGAGATGACTTTTCCTGAACCCTTGCGAAGGTAGACGCGAATGTTCTCATCTTCGCTCAGAACTCGATAGTCATTCATGAAGCTCGAAAAATCGTCACGCTGCATGACGCGTGAAATCCAGAAAGTATCCGTTTTCTGGACGATCATCAGGTCGGGCTTCGCGGCCTTCAGCTCGCGTATCTTGGCGTCGAGAAAATTGCGCACGATCGCGTCAAGACGTGCCGCTTCGACCGTGTTGCCCTGCGCACGTGCAATTCTCGCAAAAAGGACGGCGAGGCCGCCAAGCCAATCGCTGCAATAGGCAGATATCCATCGGCCTCCGATCGTCCGAGTAAGCGGATGGCCGCTTTCCATACCCGAGCCGATCAAGCCGATGGTGGGATGATCGACTGCGGCGCGCAGGCTCGCAACAAAGTCTGCCGCGGGTTTCCCGGTATATTTGAAAGGCAACCAATTGACTGCAACGATGGCGGCCAGCAGCATTTTCTGGACAATGTCCAACCGCGCCACGCCGCGTGCCGATGACCGCTCGACAGCACAGCAGGTGATCGCCGCCAGCATCAGCGCCAGCGCCGGATAGGCATGATAGGCCCAACCCTTGCCTTGGTAGACCAGGGGAACAAAGCCGGCAACAGAACCGATCGCCAGCACCATGACCAGTGGCGACAGCGCCCGGCCGTTGCGCAAAAACAGGAGGAAGCAGATCGAAACAAGGTATGCTCCGCCGTAGGTGGCGAGCACCGGCCCGTACTGTTTGTAGCGCAAGTAGGTGTCGGCTAGATTCGGGTAGACGTCGCGCATGAACTCGGGATAAAGCCAGAGCACTGCGGCCAGATAGCTCAGGCAGACAAAGCCGACGATCCAGTATTCGATTGCAAACAGCGACCTGATGCTGCGCTGGCGCCACGCCACATAAGATGCCGGCGCTATGATCATGATCGCATAGTAGGGCTTCACCAGCACCATGGCACTGCCGGACAGACCGGCCAATGCGGCTACCCACCATTCCGGCGGCGATGACGGGTCATTCGCCGCGCGCCAGGCCATGAGCACCAGCAACGGCAAGAGCAGGGCGACCCCCAGATTCTCGCGCTCGCTGAAACTGTTGCCGGGAAACAGCACGAGCAAAGCCAGAAACGCCGGTAACAGCGTGTAGAGCCCGGAATTTTCGGGGAATCGGGCGCGACGCGCAACGAAGCTGGCAAACCACAGGCCGAAAATGCACAATGCATAGCTGTAGGCATAGACCAGATATTCCGGCACGACTCCGAGCAGTTTCGCGAGATACACCGCCGGCAGGTATAGCCATATGGTGAAGGGCGGATTGGTCTCGATCACATCGATATAGAGGCGATCGCCGGCCAGCAGCCGCTCACTGATTGTGATGTTCCAGCTCGTATCGCCATTGACGCCCCAGTGCATCTGCCAAGGGACGGCAATGGCCAGAACGGCCATCGACAGAACAAGCGGCCGAAGCCGCTCGGTCCGGCCGCTGGCGGCGCGAGCATCAGGACCAGGACGGACCGCGATCGCGCTCATCCCGGCCAACCAATGTGAATGAATGGCGCGTTCATTGCCTGTCGGAGCCCGCGAAGTGTCCTCGGTTCGACAGTAGGAAAGCGGGGTTAAGATGACTTTAAGGGACCCCAGAAATCAAGGAACGTGCCGGAAATTCAGAGTTTCCTGAGCGCCACTTCCTCGACCAGGTGGTCGGCGCCCTTGCGCAGGATCAAGTCGGCGCGGGCCCGCGTCGGCAGGATGTTTTCGCGCAAATTCTTCAGGTTGATGTTGGTCCACAGGCCTTCGGCGATGGCGCGCGCCGAACCCTCCGAGAGCTGCGAGTAGCGGTGAAAGAAGGAGTCCGGGTTGCGGAAGGCGGTCTCGCGCAGGCGCATGAAGCGGGAGATGTACCAATTGTGGATCAGCTTCTCGTCGGCGTCGATATAGATGGCGAAGTCGAAGAAGTCCGACAGGAAGGGCACGATCTTGCCATCCTGCGGCAGCTTGCCGGGCTGCAGGACATTGATGCCTTCGAAGATCAGGATGTCGGGCCGATCGATGGTGACGAACTCGCCGGGAATGACGTCATAGGTCAGATGCGAATAGACCGGCGCGCGGACATCGGGCAGCGCCGACTTGATGCCCGAGAGAAAGCGCAGCAGCGCGCCGACATCGTAGCTGTCCGGAAACCCCTTGCGTTCCATCAGGTTCTCGCGGCGCAGGACCTCGTTGGGAAGCAGGAAGCCGTCGGTGGTGATAAGGTCGACCTTGGGGCTCGACGGCCAACGCGCCAACAGCTCCTTCAACACGCGCGCCGTGGTCGATTTGCCGACCGCGACAGAACCGGCAATGCCGATGATAAAAGGCGTCTTGACGATGTCCACCGCGTTGAAGAAGGCCTGGCGCTGCCTGAACAGCAGCTGGCTCGCCTCGACATGCGCGGACAAAAGCCGCGACAGCGACAGATAGATGCGCTTGACCTCTTCGAGATCGATCGGGTCGTTGAGCGAACGCAGGCGGCGGAATTCGTCCGCGCTCAGCGTCAATGGCGTGTCGGCGCGGAATTGCGACCATTGCTCGGCGGAGAAGAAACGAAAGGGGGAATATTTCTCGGTTGGCGCGAGCTGATCCATCGAGATACCTGCCCTCCTCGCGGTCAGCCCTTGGGCCGTGACGCCTTCTCGGCGATGCCCGAACGCCTGGTGCGGCCTTCGAGTTCCTTAAGCACGTCGCTCAGCGGAACCCCGGAGAGGCCGAGAACGACGAGCCAATGATATACAAGATCGGCACTTTCCGAAACGAGGGCCTGCTTATCGCCCTTGACGGCGGCAATGACAGTCTCGACCGCTTCTTCACCGAGCTTCTGCGCCGCCTTGTCGATGCCGCGCGCAAACAGGTTTGCGGTCCAGGAGTCCGGATCACCGGAATGGGCGCGTTCCCCGACGATTTTTTCCAGGTCGGATAGCGAAAACTCGGTCATGACCGTCATCTATCTGCTTGTTTAAGCATGATCTTTTTCCGAAAACCGGTTCCCGCTTTTCGGGATCATGCTTTAAGACCGATTACCGAGGGAGTCCAGCCGCATCGGCAGTCCCGCGGCGGCCATATGCGCCTTGGCCTGCGCTATCGTGTAGGTGCCGAAATGGAAGATGGAGGCCGCCAGCACCGCGCCGGCATGGCCATCGCGAATGCCTTCGACCATGTGATCGAGCGTGCCGACACCGCCGGAAGCGATCACCGGCGCCCGCACCGCGTCGGCGACGGCGCGGGTCAGCGCGATGTCGTAGCCGGCCTTGGTGCCGTCGCGATCCATCGACGTCAGCAGGATCTCGCCGGCGCCGCGATCGACCATCAGCCGGGCGAATTCGACCGCGTCGATGCCGGTCTTCTCACGCCCGCCATGGGTGAAGATCTCCCAGCGGTCGGCCTCGCCGACGCCGGACACCTTCTTGGCGTCGATGGCGACGACGATGCACTGGTTGCCGAACTTGCCGGCCGCCTCGGCGACGAAATCCGGGCTCTTCACCGCCGCCGTGTTGATCGACACCTTGTCGGCGCCGGCCAGCAGCAGCTTCCTGATGTCGGCGACCTGGCGCACGCCGCCGCCGACGGTCAGCGGCATGAAGCATTGTTCGGCGGTGCGGGCGACGATGTCGAAGATGGTCTCGCGATTGTCCGACGAAGCGGTGATGTCGAGAAAGCAAAGCTCGTCGGCGCCGGCCGCGTCATAGGCCTTGGCCGCCTCGACCGGATCGCCGGCATCGATCAGATCGACGAAGTTGACGCCCTTGACGACACGGCCGTTCTTGACGTCGAGGCAGGGGATGACACGGGCTTTCAGCATCAGCGGCCCTCTATCGTGGCGATGAGATCGTTGAGCATCTGGCCGACCAGCGGCGGGACATCGCCCTGCGCGTCGAAGGCCGGATCATAGGCGGAAACAGTGATGCCGACGACCGGCACCGCAAGCGCCACGGCGCAAGCCGCGTCGCGCAATTGTTCCGGGCTCGGCCCGCCAGAACTGACGTAGCGGTTGGCCTGCAGCTCCTGGGGATCATGCACGTCGAGATCGAGATGCATGTGCACGCGTCTGGCGCCGGCGACCTTCAATCTTTCGGTCGCCTGGGCCACCCCAGGACATTCCGTCCGGATGATCGGCAATGTCTCGAGGAGCTGCTTTTCCGCCCGATCGAGATCGCGTGCGTTGACGAGCACGCAGCGTGACGGATCGATCGGCTTGAAGCCGGGAATGGCCGCCGCCATCGGCCGCCAGCACAGGCCCAGAACAGTGGCCAGCGCCATTCCGTCGAGAAAGCCATATATGGATGTCTCGGGTGTGTTGAGGTCACCATGCTGGTCGGCCCAGATGATCGCATCGGCGCCCTCACCGGCGACCGCGCCGGCACTGGTCAGGCAGTTTCCGGCGAGAACGATGGGAAAGCGGCCACCATCCAGGGCAAGACGGACCTCGGCGGCGACCGCGTTGCAGACGGCAAAGCCGGTGGCGATCTCGCGCTCCTGGTTGTCTCCGACCTTGCCGATGTCTTCCACTGCGACATCGTGGCCAGCCATGGTCAGCGCATCGACGAGACCGCCCGATATCAGCGCATCCGGGCCCTGGCCCATGCCGCCGTGGTAATGGCCGCTGTCATAGGAGGCCAGAATGATGGAGATTTTCACGACCGCGTCTCCGCCGCCGGCCGGCCTTTCAGGATCGCCAGCGCCTCGGACGGATCGATGCGGCCATCATAGAGGGCACGGCCTGAGATCGCGCCTTCGAGCTTTCGCGCGTCGGGCATGGTCATGCGCACGATGTCGGCGATCGAGGCGAGGCCGCCGGACGCGATCACCGGGATCGACACGGCGTCGGCGAGATCGATGGTGGCATCCCAGTTGATGCCGGTCAGCACGCCGTCGCGGTCGATGTCGGTGTAGATGATGGCGGCGACGCCGGCGCCCTCGAACTTCTT
Source organism: Mesorhizobium sp. M1396 (assembly GCF_040317725.1). Lineage (NCBI taxonomy): Bacteria > Pseudomonadati > Pseudomonadota > Alphaproteobacteria > Hyphomicrobiales > Phyllobacteriaceae > Mesorhizobium > Mesorhizobium sp. M1396. Next base: position 72,889 of record NZ_JAMYLA010000017.1, read on the forward strand.
CGCCAGTTCGATGACGCCGAGGCTCGACGCCTCGGCCCAGCCCTCGACGGCGACCTTGCCGTCCTTGGCGTCGATGCCGACGGCCACCTTGCCCGGGAACGTCTTGCAGGCCTGCTTGACCAGGTCGGGATCGCGCACCGCCACCGTGCCGAGGATGACGCGGGCCAGCCCGCGATCGAGCCAGTCCTCGATCTGCGCCAGCGTGCGGATGCCGCCGCCGAGTTGCACCGGGTTTTTCGTCGCCTTGAGGATGGCACCAACCGCCGCACTGTTGACGCTCTGGCCCTGGAAGGCGCCATTGAGGTCGACGACATGCAGCCACTCGAAGCCCTGTTGCTCGAAGGCCTTGGCCTGGGCCGCCGGGTCGTCATTGTAGATGGTCGCGGTGGCCATGTCGCCGTGCTTGAGGCGCACGCATTGGCCGTCCTTGAGATCGATGGCGGGGAAAAGGATCATCCGTTCAGGCGCCTTCAACGATGACGAAATGGCCTGATGAGGCGGCAAGCCGGAACTTCGAGGCGTGCTGATATTCCGGCGAATGATAGCATTCGACCGCCTTGTCGTAGGAGTCGAACTCGACCAGCACATGACGGTTGCCGGTCGGTCCTTCGGGATTCTCGTAGCGACCGGCCCGCACTGGGAATTTCGCGCCGTATTTCGCAAAGGCCACCGCATTCGCCTCGATGTACTGCTTATACACATCGGGATCGCGGACATCGATCATCGCCATCCAATAGCCCTTCTTGCTCATGATCTTCAGGGCCTCCAGCGCAGGAAATTGGTGATCAGCGCCAGGCCCAGCGCCTGGCTCTTTTCAGGATGAAACTGGGTGCCGACGAGATTGTCGCGGGCGACGGTCGCTGTCACCGGGCCGCCATAATCGGCGACCGCCAGGACTTCATCCGCCTTGCGCGCATCGAGATGGTAGGAATGCACGAAATAGGCATGCAGCCCGTCCGGCCCGGTCGGAATGCCGGCAAACAGCGGATGCTGGCGTTTGAGGTCGATCGTGTTCCAGCCGATCTGCGGGATTTTCAGCGCCGGATCGGCCGGCGTGATCTCCTTGACGTCGCCCGAAATCCAGCCGAAGCCGTTGGTGACAGTCTTTTCCAAGCCGCGCTGCGACATCAGCTGCATGCCGACGCAGATGCCGAGGAAAGGCCGGCCCTTGGCGATCGCGACCTCCTCGACCGCTTCCCACATGCCTTCGACGGCATGCAAGCCGGCCGCGCAGTCGGCATAGGCGCCAACGCCGGGCAGGACGATGCGATCGGCTGTGCGCACCCTGTCCGCATCGGCGGTCAGGTCGATTTCCGCGGATATGCCGGCTTCACGCGCGGCACGCTCGAAAGCCTTGGTGGCCGAGCGCAGATTGCCCGAGCCGTAATCGATGATGGCAACCCGCATGTCAGCGTCTTCCCGGAATATGGGTCAGCCCCAGCGCGATGCCCGGCTGCGACGGCCGCGCCAGGGCAGCGTCCGGGACCATGCGCGGTGCCGGTGCGGGTTGATCGGAAAGCGCTTCCGTCTCGAGCGCATAGCGGGTATCGGCATCGTCGAGCCATCCGGCCTCGACCACGCCCCATTCGTGCCAGCCGCGCCGGCGAAGCGCCGACATGCGCAGCACCTGTCCTTCCAGTCCGACATACAGCGAAACCAGCAACGACAGCAGCGATGCGGCCGGCCCAAGGCCGAGCTTTTGGCCGAGCATGGAAAGCAAGCCCATGACGACGAAGGCAAGGCCTGCTTCGATCCACAGCCGATGCCAGGCGAACCAGAGTGGCGGCACCAGAAAACCCAGCCAGGCGAAGCCGTCGCGGACAAAGGCCGTCGTATCGGCCTTCTCGCCGCGGCCGGGCGGTTCCATGACGACATAGGCGGCCATGACGCTATCCCTTCAAAGATCCCTTGGTGGAGGGTACCGCGTCCGGCTGGCGCGGGTCGCGTTCAAGTGCCGTGCGCAGCGCACGCGCCACCGCCTTGAAGCAGGTCTCGGCGATGTGGTGGTTGTTGGCGCCATAATGGTTGGTGACATGCAGCGTGATGCCGGCATTCTGCGCCAGCGCCTGGAAGAACTCTCGCACCAGTTCGGTGTCGAACGTGCCGATTTTCGGCGACGAGAAAGAAACGTTCCAGACCAGGAACGGACGGCCGGACACGTCGATCGCCGCACGCGTCAGCGTCTCGTCCATGGCAAGGTCGATCGAGGCATAGCGCATGATGCCGCGCCGTTCGCCGAGCGCCTTGGCCAGCGCCTGGCCGAGCGCGATGCCGGTGTCCTCGACCGTGTGGTGATCGTCGATATGCAGGTCGCCCTTGGCCCTGACCGTCATGTCGATCAGCGAGTGGCGCGAAAGCTGGTCCAGCATATGGTCGAAGAAGCCGACGCCCGTCGAAATGTCCGACTTGCCCGAGCCGTCGACATGGACCGATACCGCGATATCGGTTTCCTTGGTCTTGCGGCTGGCTTCGGCGGAGCGGGGCGACATGACCTTGTCCTTGTCCCAGGGTTTCACGCTTTCAAGCCTTCACCGGCTTGAAAACGAGAGCCTTCTAGCAGCATGATCCGGCGATTGCCAGTTGCCATCCGGGTCGGTATCGAGCGGTTTGCAATCATCGGGCCCATGCATACATATGGCCGATCAAGTCACTCGTACCGCGCCAATCGCCTTTTGGGATAGCGCTGCTCGGAGCCAGGAAATGTCGAACGAACTGACCATGCACGCCACGACCATCGTGACGGTGCGCAAGGGCAACAAGGTGGTGATCGCCGGCGACGGCCAGGTCAGCCTTGGCCAGACCATCATGAAGGGGAACGCCAAAAAGGTTCGTCGCATCGGCAAGGGCGGCAATGTGATCGCCGGTTTTGCCGGCGCCACGGCCGACGCCTTCACGCTTCTGGAGCGGCTCGAAGCCAAGCTCGAACAATATCCCGACCAGCTGACGCGCGCCTGCGTCGAACTCGCCAAGGACTGGCGCACCGACCGCTATCTGCGCCGGCTGGAAGCGATGATGCTGGTTGCCGACAAGTCGGTCTCGCTGGCGCTGACCGGCACCGGCGACGTGCTCGAGCCCGAACATGGCGTCATGGCCATCGGCTCGGGCGGCAATTACGCGCTGGCCGCGGCGCGTGCCCTGATGGACAGCGACAAGGACGCCGAGGAGATCGCCCGCAAGGCGATGCAGATCGCATCCGATATCTGCGTCTACACCAACAACAATTTCGTCTTCGAAACGCTCGATGCCGGCTGACCCGGCCGCCGACCATGATCCCGAAAAGTGGCAACCGGTTTTCGGGAAAGATCATGGTGCAACAAGAAGATAGGTATGATTTTCGGCCGGTGACGGAGAAGGACCTGCCGATGATCGCCGGCTGGCTCGCCGAGCCGCATGTGGCGGAGTGGTGGGACGATCCCGAAACGGGAATCGCCGAGATTCGCGATCATATCGACTCGATTTCGGTCGAGCCGCTGATCGTCGAATTCGACGGCAAGCCGATCGCCTATCTGCAGAGCTACGACCCGCATCTGGAAGACGACCATCCCTATGCCGACCAGCCTTACGGGACGCTCGGCATCGACCTGTGGATCGGCCGTCCGGAACTGCTCGGGCTCGGCCACGGCTCGGCAATCGTGCGCCAGTTCGTCGAACAACTGTTCGAGGAAGGCGTGCCGCGCGTCATCATCGACCCGGATCCCGCCAACGGGCGGGCTATCCGCGCTTATGAAAAGGCCGGCTTTGTTGCCTTTGACACCAGAATATCGGAATACGGGCCAGCATTGATGATGGCGCGCGACGCGCCACAGGAGCCCGATTGATCCGCGCGGAAACACTCGACAAGGCAATCGCCTCGGGTCTGATTTCGCAGGCGCTGCGGGATCAACTTGAGGCCATGGAACGCTCGGTCGCGGCTGAGGCCCAGCGCGTCGATGATGAGGGTGACGAGGAAAACCTGCGACTGGTCGGCGGCGGCAATGATCTGTTCATCACCGTGGGGACTGTTCTGCTCAACGCCGGTATTTTCTTCGTCCTCATCACCATGCTTCCTGGTCAGACGTTCTGGATTGCCTGCATTCTTGCGGTTTTCGCCTGGGCGCTCGCCGAAATTGTCACGCGCCAGCACCGGATGAAATTGTCTTCTTCCGTGCTTGCCCTGATCTTCATTGTCGCCATCCTGGTCGCGCTGGCGCTGGGGGTTAGGGCCAGCTTTGACATCCGCATGCCGGAGACCATCTGGCAGCTATTGGCGTTGCGCCAAACGGCTTCCCGGGCCGGATATCTGTTTCTCGGCGGGGGAATAGCGGCGGCGGTGATCTATTTCTGGCGCTTTCGCGTTCCCGTCCTTGCCGGGGTCATCGCCATCGCCTTCACCCTACTTGCTTTCCTGCAAACGGCGATAATCCTGTACGACGGCGTGACGACGGGCGCGGTTGCGCCGCCAAGCCTCGAGGATGTTCCCGAATTGCTCCGCGCGGCACTCTACATGCCGCTGATCTGCGGCCTAATCGTATTCTCGACGGCCGTGGCTTTCGACATCCACGACCGAGATCGACGCAAGATCTGGTCCGATTGTGCGTTCTGGCTGCATGTCGTATCGGCGCCCATGCTGGTGCATCCGCTCTTTATCATGGCAACTGGCCAGAACGTCGCATTCGGACATATCGCACCCGACGCCAATGCGACCATCATGCTGACGATCCTGATCCTTAGCTTCGTTTATGTTGCGCTCGCCATAGACCGCCGTTCGCTGTTAGTTCCCACATTGGCCTATTTCGGCTCGCTGGGCATCTACTATCTGGTCAACTCCGCCTCCCATTCGACTGGCATTCCGCCTTTTGCCTTGATTTTGGTCGTTGTCGGCGCGTTGATCATCCTTTTCGGGGCGGGCTGGCAGCGTATCCGGCGAATTGTCGTCAAGCCCACTTTGCCGGCGGCCGTAATCCGCTGGCTGCCGCCGCTGAAGGCGTAGCGGGCTGCGATGACCGAAGAGTTCGAAGGGCATGAGGGGGAATGACGGCATGAAAGCATCCGGCGAGGACAAAAACCTATCGGCCTACGAAAACAGTTGGCGGATGGGGGTTCTCATCGTGCTTGGACTGATCATCGTCCAGGCCGTCACGCTCTATTTGATGGGACGGACACCGATCTGCACCTGCGGCTACGTCAAACTCTGGCATGGTGTCGTGCAGAGCTCGGAGAATTCCCAGCATATTTCCGACTGGTACACGCCATCGCATTTCATCCACGGCTTCCTGTTCTATGCCTTGGCGCGGTTTTTGTTTCCACGCTCACCGATCGGACTGAGGCTGGCATTCGCTGTCCTCATCGAAGGCGGCTGGGAGCTGGTCGAGAACAGCCCGTTCATCATCGACCGCTACCGCGCCGGCACCATCTCGCTCGATTATTATGGCGACAGCATCATCAATTCGGTGTCCGACACACTGGCCATGGTGGTGGGATTTGTGATGGCGCGAACGCTACCTATATGGGTGATCGTCAGCCTGGCCGTCATCTTCGAACTGGGTACCGGCTATCTCATCCGGGACAATCTGACACTCAACGTGATCATGCTGCTGCATCCGTTAGAGGCCATCAAGCAGTGGCAAAGTGGAATTTAGTCATATGAGCACATTTTCTCCCCGCGAAATCGTTTCGGAACTCGACCGTTTCATCATCGGCCAGAAAGACGCCAAGCGCGCCGTGGCCATCGCCTTGCGCAACCGCTGGCGCCGCCAGCAGCTGGAAGGCCAGATGCGCGAAGAGGTGATGCCGAAGAACATCCTGATGATCGGGCCGACGGGCGTCGGCAAGACCGAGATTTCGCGCCGCCTGGCGCGGCTGGCCGGTGCGCCCTTCGTCAAGGTCGAGGCGACCAAGTTCACCGAAGTCGGTTATGTCGGCCGCGATGTCGAGCAGATCATCCGCGATCTGGTCGAGATCGCCATCGGCCTGGTGCGCGAGAAGATGCGCGAGGACGTCAAGGCGCGCGCCCATATCAATGCCGAGGAACGCGTGCTGGAATCGCTTGTCGGCAAGACGGCGAGCCCGGCCACCCGCGATAGCTTTCGCAAGAAGCTGCGCGACGGTGAGCTCGACGACAAGGAGATCGAGATCGAAGTCGCCGACACCGGCACTGGCGGCATGCCCGGCTTCGAGATTCCCGGCATGCCGGGCGCCAATATCGGCGTGCTCAACATCAACGACATGCTGTCGAAGGCGATGGGCGGCAAGAAGACCAAGTCGCGCAAGACGACGGTCAAGGAATCCTACGCGCTGCTGGTCAATGATGAGTCCGACAAGCTGCTCGATCAGGACGAAGTGGTGCGCCGGGCGCTCGACGCGACGGAAAATGACGGCATCGTCTTCCTCGACGAGATCGACAAGATCGCGTCACGGGAAGGCGGCATGGGCGCCGGCGTTTCTCGCGAAGGCGTGCAGCGCGACCTGCTGCCGCTGATCGAGGGCACGACGGTGGCGACCAAATACGGACCGTTGAAGACCGACCATATCCTGTTCATCGCCTCGGGTGCGTTCCACGTTTCCAAACCGTCCGACCTTTTGCCGGAATTGCAGGGCCGACTGCCGATCCGAGTCGAACTGCGGGCGCTGGAGAAGGACGATTTCGTCCGCATCCTGACCGAGACCGAGGCCAGCCTGATCAAGCAGTATATCGCGCTGATGAAGACCGAAGGCGTCGACCTGACCTTCACCGACGACGCCATCGATTCGCTGGCCGGCATCGCCGTCGACCTCAACGCCAGCGTGGAGAACATCGGCGCAAGGCGGCTGCAGACGGTGATGGAACGGGTGCTGGACGAAATCTCCTATGACGCGCCGGACCGCAACGGAACGAGCGTCACGATCGACGCCGCCTATGTGGAAAAGCACGTCGGCGATCTGTCGCGCAACACGGATTTGTCGCGATTCATCCTTTAAACGGCGGCGCCGGGTCATTCCGGCGCCGGTCCAGGCGACACGTCGGGCAAACAAGTTTCGGGTGTGGCCAGATGGTACCATCTGGCCATCTTTCGTAATGCTGGGTGAAGGGGTGCTCTCGACTCGATCAAGAGCTTTACCTAGTTTGCGCGGCATTCTCGATCTCTTGGTTGACGCAATTCCGGACGGAAAACCGTTTCACACTTTTCCTGGAATTGCTTGGGCGGCGGCGCATGAAAAAACTGATCCTCCTCATTCTCGGCTTGACGCTGGCGGCGACCCTGTTCGCCACTGAGGCGGCGACATTGGTGCCGACGGGAAACCGCAATGCCGTACAGCCGGACATTCCCGGCGCTTCAAGCCGGCGCACGCAGGCGACCAACACCACCTTCCAGGCGAAGTACCGCAAGGTTTACGCCTTGCTGCAGAACGACGCCGACCTGCGCGGCAAGATCAAGAAGGCAGCGGCCACCTACGGCATCGATCCCCTGCACATCGTCGGCGCCATCGTCGGCGAGCACACCTACAATGTCGACGCCTACGACCGGCTGCAGACCTACTATGTCAAGGCGATCTCCTATCTCTCCAGCAAGCTGTCCTTCGCCTATGACGGCGAGGACATCACGGATTTCGTGCAGCGGCCGGAATTCAAGAAATGCGCCGGGGTGTCGGACAGCTACGATCTGTGGGAATGCCGCGAGCAGGTGTGGAACCATTCGTTTCGCGGCAAGTCCGTCGGCGGGACAAGCTTTCCCGACGACCGCTTCGGCGCCACCTTCTTCCAGCCCTATTATGCCGGCCAGACCTTCGGCCTCGGCCAGCTCAATCCGCTGACCGCCCTGCAGATGAGCGACCTGGTGCACAAGGTTTCAGGCCTGCCGAAGCTAGACGTCGGCGATCCCAACTCGGTCTACAAGACCATCATGGATCCCGACCTGACGCTGGCTTACGTCGCCGCGACAATCAGGAAATCGATCGACGCCTACAAGAGCATCGCCGGCTTCGATATTTCGGGCAATCCGGGACTGACCGCCACGCTCTACAATGTCGGCAATCCGGAGCAGCGCGCCCATGCGCTGAAGGCGGAGAACGACAGGCGCCGCGCTGCCGGCGAGCCGGAGAAGCTGCCGGAGGAGAATTATTACGGCTGGCTGGTCAACGACAAGCTACCGGAGCTGAAGGCGCTGTTTTAGGGCGCGTTGCGGATTCAGCAGCGAACTCGCTGACGTTTGCGCCGCCCCTCATTGCCCTGCCGGGCATTTCTCCCCGTATAGTGACGGGGAGAAAGACGCTGTCATGAATGGCTTCGCCAATTGTCGGCGTTGCAGGACGGGCACCGGCGTCGCGGCCAGATCCCTTCTCCCCGTCACTATACGGGGAGAAGATGCCGGCAGGCAGATGAGGGGCGGCGCCGATCTCGAAAAGCGGCGCGGTGGCTCAAGCCGCCAGCAACGACTTCAGCTTGACGGCCTGCGATCCCAGCGCCTCCGGCGTCGGTTTCGCCTGCTTGCCGATCAGCATTTCGGCCAGCCGGATGTCGCGGGCGACAGCGTTGCCGGGGCCGATGCCGCTGGCGGCCACCAGCCGGCCGTCCTCGGCCAAATGGAAGAGGATGAAGGCACCATCGTCGAGATCGCGGCGCACCGTGCTGCGGCCCTCGTCGGAGAGCCCTGCGATCTGCAGGCTCAGGCCGTACTGATCCGACCAGAACCATGGCACCGCCGCATGCGCCTCGCCGGCACCCAGCATGTTTTTCGCCGCCAGCGCGCCCTGCTCCTGGGCGTTGCGCCAGGCTTCCAGCCGGACGCGGCGTCCGCCATAGACGGCGAGCGGAAACGAGCAGCAATCGCCGGCGGCAAAGATGTCGGGATCGCTGGTGCGCAGTTGCCCATCGACTGATATGCCGTTGTCGATTGTCAGCCCTGCTTCGGCGGCAAGCCCGGTCACCGGCACGGCCCCGATGCCGATGACGGCGAGGTCGGCTGATATCTCCTGTCCGCCGGCAAGCGTGATGCGCACCTCGTTGCCATCGTCGGCGATGGACGCGATGCCGGTCCCGCACAGGATCGTCACGCCCTCGGCGACGTGCGCATCATGGATGATCTCGGCGATTTCGGGCGGCACGCCGCGCATCAGGATGCGCGGCTGCGCCTCGATGACGGTAACCGACGCTCCGAGCTTGCGCGCCGCGGCGGCGAGTTCGAGGCCGATGAAACCGCCGCCGATGATGGCGATCCGATTGCCGGCCTTGAGATGCGCGCGAATGGCGAGCGCGTCAGTGAAGGTTCGGAGATAGACGCAGCGCGAACCTAGCCCCGGCATCGGCAGTTTGCGCGGCGTCGAACCGGTCGCCAGCAGAAGCTTGTCGTAAGGCAGGACCGACCCGTCCGACAGCCGCACCGCATGCGCCGCGCGATCGATCGCCGCGGCCTCGACGGAATGGATATGCCGGATCGATTTCTCGGCCAGAATCGCGTCGCTGGCGATCGCCTTGATTTCGGGCGTATCGCTGACCATCGCGTCCTTGGACAGCGGCGGGCGTTCGTAGGGCAGATGCGGCTCGTCGCCGACCAGCGTCACCGGCCCGTCATAGCCCAGCTCGCGCAGAGCCAACGCTGCGCGCCCGCCGCATTCGCCGGCGCCGATGATGACCATTCCCCGCGCCATATCAGTCATCCGATCTGGATCAGGACTTTGCCGGCGTCGACCTTGACCGGATAGGTCTTCAGGTTGACGCAGACCGGCGCGCCGCGGGCGTCACCCGTCTTGTAGTTGAAACGGCCATTGTGCTTGGGGCATTCGATGATGTCGTCCATCACCAGCCCGTCTGCCAGGTGCACCTTTTCGTGCGTGCAGAGGCCGTCGGTGGCGAAGAACTCATCGTCGGGGCTGCGATAGATGGCGAAGGTGCGGCCGCCATGGTCGAAGCGCATCACGTCCTCCTCGTCGATATCCTCCGCGCCACAGGCCTCAACCCAGTCACTCATTCAGTCCTCCCCTGAAAATCGGATAGCAGCACGATCATTCCGCCGCCGCCGCGACGGCATCGTTGTGGAATTCTTCGCGATATGGCCGGGCGGTCGGCGGCAGCTCGCGCTTGAGGAAATAGTCCTCGTTGCGCAGCTGGCGCAGGAAGACCGGGATCATCTCGCGGTAGCCGGCCAGGATCGACGGTGTCGGCGCCGGCAGATCGTGCTTGATCAGTTCGTGCAGCTTCGGCAGCGCGTGATAGGGCACCATCGGGAACATGTGATGCTCGACATGGTAGTTCATGTTCCAATAGATGAAGCGGCTGATCGGGTTCATGTAGACGGTGCGGCTGTTGAGCCGGTGGTCGGTGACATTGTCGGCCAGGCCGCCATGCTGCAGCAGTCCGACCATGACGTGATGCCAGGCGCCATAGAGCCTGGGCAGGCCGATCAGCATCAGCGGCAGAAACGAGCCGGTGTAGAGCGCCAACACAATGGTCGCGGCATAGATCGCCGTCCAGATGCGGGCGACGCGGATCGCCTTTGGCTGCTCCTGCTCGGGAATGAAGGTCTTCTCTGCGGCACTGATGTTGCCGGCGGCGTTGCGTAGCATGTCGCTCATCGCATGCCAGGCGTCGAGCACACCGACGAAGCCCAGCACGGCGCGAACCAGGTCCGGCGGCCGCATCACCGAGATCTCCGGGTCGCGGCCGACGATGATGGTGTCGGTATGGTGGCGCGTGTGGCTCCAGCGCCAGGTCACCGGATTGCGCATGATCATGAAGCAGGCGATCTGATAGACCACATCATTCATCCACTGCGTCCGGAAAGCGGTGCCATGGCCGCATTCGTGCCAGCGCGAATCAGTTGAGGAGCCGTAGAGAACGCCATAGACGAAGAAGAACGGCACGCACCACCATGTGCCCCAGAACCAGGCGCCGCCGGCGCCGCTGACGATCAGCGCGGCGAACCAGATCGCTGTATCGCGGATCGCCGGCCCGTCGGAGCGCTGCATCAGCTCCTTCATCTGCTTGCGGGACACGTCGGTGTGATACCACTCGGCCGCGGACAGGCCGGTCTCGACGGCGAGCTTGGCGTCGCGGCCGATCAGGCTGTAGTCACGCCGGGACGGCGCAGCATGCATGGTTGCCTCCCACGGCAAGGCACTCGCCGGAACGAATGCCTGAGATCCCTTGTCTTCGAGCCTGAAAAATAGCGCCGGATCATGATAGACTCAACATCATAAAGATAGTTTCTATCATTTCCCATCAGAATAGTGTAGGAAGCCTCAGGCAATTCCAATGAGGCAAGCATGGCGAAACGGCCGACCATCACTGATCTGGCGCGCGTCTCAGGCGTCAGTGTCGCCACCGTCGACCGCGTGCTGAACAACCGGCTGCCGGTGCGCGAGGAGACCGCGCGCCGCGTCTACGAGGCCGCTACCGATATCGGCTATCACGCCGCCGGACTTATCAAGCAGCGCATGCGCCAGGAATTGCCGGAGTACCGGCTCGGCTTCCTGCTGCTGCGGGGCAATGATGCCTTCTACGGTGACTTCGCGCGTGAACTCGAACTGGCCATCTCGCAATCGAAACGCTTCCGCGGTGTTGCGACCATCGACTTCGCCAGTTCCCTGGCTCCCGACGAGATCGCCTCCCAGATGCGCAAGCTGGCGGCAAAATCGCGGGCTATCGCCGTTGTCGGCCCGGACCATCCGACCCTGACAGCGGTCGTGGAAGCCTTGAAGGCGAGAGGCCAGCCGGTCTTTTCGGTGCTGTCCGACTTTGCCGCCGGCATCCGGGAGGGATATATCGGCCTCGACAACCGCAAGGTCGGGCGCACCGCCGCATGGATGATCTCCAAGGCAGCGAAGAAGCCTGGCAAGGTCGCCCTCTTCGTCGGCAGCCACCGCTTCCACGGCCACGAGCTGCGCGAGATCGGCTTTCGCTCCTTCTTTCGCGAGCATGCGCCGGACTTCAGCGTGCTTGAAACGCTGGTCAATCTGGAAGCCAACCAGGTGACCCATGATGCGATGATCGATCTTCTGGCGCGTTATCCGGATCTTGTCGGCTGCTACGTCGCCGGCGGGGGCATGGAAGGCGCGGTTTCGGCGCTGCGGGCAGCAAGGCCCGCGAACATGCCGGTGGTCGTTTGCAACGAGATCAACGCCGAATCGCGCGCGGCACTCGCCGACAACATCCTCACCATGGTGATCTCGACGCCGCTCGCCGCTCTATGTCGCGAGCTTGTCGACCTGATGGCGCATGCCATCGAAACCGGCGCCGCCAACGCTCCAGGCCAGACCTTCCTGCCCTTTGACATCTATCTGCCGGAAAACATCTAGCTTCCGTCGCGCGAGCCGCCGAGGCAAATGATAGAATCTATCAGGGCGATGCATAAATCGGCCGGCAGGCCGCTGAATCGCCCTTGACGCCCGGATGTGAAATGGAATAAATATTTCACCAACTGTGTATTTTGGTTCTTTCGTTCCGGAACATCTGTTTCAAGCAGAGGGTTTGGCGTTCCAGCAGCAAACGGCAAGCCGTCACCCGGAACAGAAACGATATCAGGGAGAGATTCCCCGGGGAGATCGGGGATTCCGGATAAATCGGTGAAACCGGACACCAGCATGTGGAGGAGAAACACAATGAAGAAACTGATTTTGGGCGTCGCTTTCGCGGCGCTGATGAGTTCATCCGCCATGGCCGCCAAGGTTGGCGTGTCGATGGCCAAGTTCGACGACAACTTCCTGACCGTGCTGCGCAACGGCATGATCGAGCAGGCCAAGGGCATGGATGGCGTCGAGCTGCAGGTCGAGGACGCGCAAAACGACGTCGCCAAGCAGCTCGACCAGATCAAGAACTTCGCCGCTTCGGGCGTCGACGCGATCATCGTCAATCCGGTCGACACCTCGGCCACGCAGGCAATGTCGGACGCTGCCGCCGCGGCCAAGATCCCGCTGGTCTACGTCAACCGCGAGCCGGTCAACGTCGACACCCTGCCCGACAACCAGGCCTTCGTCGCCTCGAACGAGGCCGATTCCGGCACGCTCGAGACCAAGGAAGTCTGCCGCTTGTTCAAGGAAGCCGGCAAGAAGGAAGCCAACGTCTACGTGATCATGGGCGAGCTCTCCAACCAGGCCGCCGTGCAGCGCACCAAGGATATCGAAGAGGTGATCGCCACGCCGGATTGCAGCTTCATCAAGATCATCGACAAGCAGACATCGAACTGGAATCGCGACGAGGCGCAGAACCTGATGACCAACTGGCTGTCGACCGGCAAGCCATTCGACGGCGTCATCGCCAACAATGACGAAAGCGCCATCGGCGCCATCCAGGCGATGAAGGCCGCCAACATCGACATGAAGACGGTCGTGGTCGGCGGCGTCGACGCCACCCAGGACGCACTTGCCGCCATGCAGGCGGGCGACCTCGACGCAACCGTGTTCCAGGACGCGGCCGGCCAGGGCGCCGGTGCGCTGGATGCGGCGCTCAAGCTCTCCAAGGGCGAAAAGGTCGAACACAAGGTCTACGTCCCCTTCCAGCTGGTGACGCCGGCCAACATCGACAAGTTCCTGAAGAAGAACTGAGCAGCGGACATACGGAGCGGCGCACTCACAGCGCCGCTCCTCTTTCCCTCGGCGCCGGCAAGGCAGCAAGGGGCGACCGCGGCTGACGGAGGACAGAATACGTGGCACAGACATCTCATGGCGTCGGCGGAGTTGGCTATGACGCGAAGAAGCGCGCATGGCCTGCCGAGCTCAACGTTTTCCTGGCGCTCGTCATTCTTGTTGTCGTCTTCGAACTGATCGGCCGCATCTTTCTTGGCGACAGCTTCCTGTTCAACACCCGCGGCGACGTCAGCGCGATCTTCAACGAAGCCCGGCTGCAGATCATCATCCTGCAGGTGTCGATCGTCGGCATCATCGCCATCGGCGTGACGCAGGTGATCATCACCGGCGGCATCGACCTGTCCTCGGGTTCGATCGTCGGCGCGACGGCAATGATTGCCATGAGTTTTGCCCAGGTAGCGACCGTCAACGGAAATCCCAACCCCAAGGCGATGTTCCTCGCCCAGGGCTGGACCGACCTGCCGGTGATCGTGCCGGTGCTGGTCGCGATCGCCTGCGGCCTGTTTGCCGGCCTGGTCAACGGTGCGTTGATCGCCTACACGCGCATTCCGCCGTTCATCGCCACGCTCGGCATGATGGTGACCGCGCGCGGCATCGCCAAATGGTGGTCCAAGGGCCAGCCGATCTCGTTTCCCACCGAGAGTTTCGCTGGCATCGGCAAAGGCCTGATGCCCGTCATCATCTTCCTGTCGCTGGCGGTGCTGTTCCAGCTGATCATGACCTACACAAGGTACGGCAAGCATTGCTACGCGATCGGCTCCAATGAGGACGCCGCGCGCATGTCCGGCATCAAGATCGCCAACCACAAGATCCTCGTCTACGTCATCGCCGGTGTGCTTGCCGCACTCGCCGCCGTGGTGCTGAGCTCCAAGAACCTGACCGCGCAGTCCGGCATGGGCGTGATGTACGAACTCGACGCGATCGCCATGGCGGTCATCGGCGGCGTCTCATTGTCGGGCGGCCGCGGCTCGATCATCGGCACGGTGATAGGCTCGCTGATCTTCGGCGTCATCATCTCCGGCTTCACCTTCCTGCGCCTCGACGCCTACTACCAGGAGATGGTCAAGGGCGTGATCATCGTCGGTGCGGTGGTTCTCGACCAGTGGCGCCAACGCCTGCGGGCAATGAGGGCTTGACCATGTCAGACATCGTCCTGAAGACCGAAAACCTGACCAAGCGCTATGGCGGCGTGCATGCGCTGGAAGGCGCGAACTTCGAGCTGCGCAAGGGCGAGCATGTCGCCATCATGGGCGATAACGGCGCCGGCAAGTCGACCTTCGTGCGCCAGATCACCGCTGTCGAGCAGCGCACCAGCGGCCAGATCTGGTTCGACGGCAAGGAAGTGAATTTCACCGGGCCGATCGAGGCCCGCACGGCGGGCATCGAGACAGTGTTCCAGAACCTGGCGCTGGCCGACGATCTCGACGTGCCCTCGAACCTGTTCCTCGGCCGCGAAAAGGTGCTGTTCAATCTCGGGCCGTTCTCGATCCTCGACCGCAAATATATGCGCAAGGCGACCGAGGCGGCGCTGATCCGCACGGCGGTGAAGATCCCCAATCTGTCCAACACCATCCGCCACATGTCCGGAGGCCAGCGCCAGTGCGTGGCGATCGCCCGGACCGCGACCTTCGCCTCCAAGCTGATCATCATGGATGAGCCGACGGCCGCACTCGGCGTGCAGGAGACGGCGCAGGTCGAAAACATCATCCGCACGCTGAAGGACAATGGCGAGCCGCTGATCCTGATCAGCCACAACATGCGCCAGGTGTTCGATCTTTGCGACCGGATCGTCGTGTTCCGGCGCGGCCGCATCGTCGCCAATTTGCGCAAGGAAAACACCGACGGAAACGATATCGTCTCCTACATCACAGGCGCCAAGACCGGCGAGGCGGAACTCGCGGCCTAAACAGGGTGGTCACCCGGTTTAGGAACAATCTGGCTCGCTGGAAAAATACCCCCTGCCACCTTTCGCTGACAGCAAGGTGGAGACACCACTCTCTAACCCATCCCTAGAGGAAATTTCCATGACTCTCCGCTTCGCCCTCCTCGGTGCCGGCCGCATCGGCAAGGTCCACGCCCGCGCCGTCGGCTCCAATCCGCAGGCCCAACTGGTTGCCGTCGCCGACGCGTTCGAGAAGGCGGCGACCGAGTTGGCGAGCGCCTACGGCGCCGAAGTGCGCACAATCGACGCCATCGAGAAATCCAAGGACATCGACGCCGTCGTCATCTGCACGCCGACCGATACCCATGCCGATTTGATCGAGCGTTTCGCCAAGGTCGGCAAGGCGATCTTTTGCGAGAAGCCGATCGATTTGAACGTCAAGCGGGTCGAGAAATGCCTGGCGGTGGTCGACAAGACCAAGGCGACGCTGATGGTCGGCTTCAACAGGCGCTTCGATCCGCATTTCGCCGCCGTGCGCAAGGCGATCGACGACGGCGCCATCGGCACCGTCGAGATGGTCACCATCACCTCGCGCGATCCGGGTGCGCCGCCGATCGACTACATCAAGCGCTCGGGCGGCATTTTTCGCGACATGACCATCCATGATTTCGACATGGCGCGCTTCCTGCTCGGCGAGGAGCCGGTGGCGGTCAGCGCCCATGCCTCGGTGCTGGTCGACAAGAAGATCGGCGCGGCTGGCGATTTCGACAGCGTCAGTGTCATCCTCGAGACCGCTTCGGGCAAGCAGGCCGTCATCTCCAACTCGCGCCGCGCCACCTATGGCTACGACCAGCGCATCGAGGTGCATGGCTCGAAAGGCATGATCGCGGCCGAGAACCAGCGCCCGGTGTCGATCGAACTGGCCAACGAGAAGGGCTACACCCGCCCGCCATTGCATGACTTCTTCATGACCCGCTATCTCGACGCCTATGCCAACGAGATCGCTGCCTTCATCGCAGCGGCGACGTCGGGCAAGAAGGCGGCGCCAAGCGGCGCGGACGGGCTGGTGGCGCTGAAGCTGGCGGATGCGGCGCTGAAATCCGCGACATCGGGCAAGACCGTCCGCCTCGACAAGTAAGAACCGGAATCCGGACCCCAGACCCAGGAGCATAGCGATGAGTGCATCCGCCGATCGCAATTCGCAGACACGCGCCATCGTCACCGGCGGTGCGCAAGGCATCGGCTTTGCCGTTGCCGAGGCGCTGGCCGACGAGGGCTGCCGGGCGCTGGCGCTCATCGGCCGCTCGCAGGAGAAGGGCGACAAGGCCGTTGCCCATTTCAGGAAATTGGGTGTCGACGCGATCTTCATCAGCGCCGACGTCTCGAAGGTCGCCGACTGCAAGCGCGCGGTCGCCACCGCGATCTCGCATTTCGGCACCATCAACGCGCTGGTCAACGCCGCCGCGACGTCGGCGCGTGGTTCGCTGGTCGAAACCAGCGAAGAGCTTTTCGACACGATTTTCGACACCAATGTGCGCGGGCCGTTTTTCCTGATGCAGGGCGTGGTGGCGCATCTGCTCGAGAAGAAGGCGCCCGGCTCGATCGTCAATGTGCTGTCTATGTCGGCGCATTGCGGGCAGTCTTTCCTGACGCCCTATTCGACCAGCAAAGGCGCGCTGATGACGCTGACCAAGAATGTCGCCAATGCGTATCGCTATAACCGCATCCGCAGCAACGCCGTGCTGCCCGGCTGGATGGACACCGAGGGCGAGGACATCGTGCAGAAGAAATGGCACGACGCGCCCGACGACTGGCTGGCAAAGGCCGAGGCGGCGCAGCCGATGGGCCAGTTGGTGAAGCCCGACCAGCTCGCGCGGCTGATCAGCTACATGGTCAGCCCGCAGTCAGGCGTCATGACCGGATCGCTGGTCGACTACGACCAGAGCATCGCAGGGTCATCGCCGGAGTAGCGTCGGCGAGTCTGGCGGCATCACTTCGTCATCCACGGGCGGAGCAAGCAGCGTAGCGACGCGGCGCAGACCCGAGGATCCATGCCGCGACTTCCGAGCGTCACAGCAGTCCAGACTTCTGCTCCGCTGCACTCTTCGATTGGCGTCCCGGCATGGGTCCCAGGGTCTCCCCGACGGAGCTTCGCTCCTGCTTCGCCCAGGGATAACGAAGTCGAGAGGCTTCGGCCCATCCCGCAATTGGCTACCATCGGTTAGCCCCCGCGCCCTGTTGCCGCCGCATCGCCATTCCCATATAGTCAGGATAGTCAGACTGGTCATGGAGGTCGCAATGCTATCTGCGCCCAAAGAGAATACCAACTGGACGGTCGCCGGGGCAAAAGCCCGGCTCTCGGAAGTTATCGAGCGCGCACAGTCTTCACCGCAGACGATCACTAGAAACGGCAAACCAAGCGTGGTTGTCGTCTCGGCCGAGGAATGGCAGCGGAAGACCGCGCGCAAGGGTACGCTTGCGGAGTTCCTGCTGGAGTCGCCGCTGCGCGGCGCCGATCTCGACCTTCAGCGTCAGCGTGACGAACCGCGTGATCTGCCGCTGTGAGGCTACTGCTCGATACGAATGTCTTGTCCGAGGTGACAAGGCCGGCACCGGACGCACGCGTTCTGGACTGGCTGGACGGGCTTGATGAGGACCGCTCATTTATCAGCGTCGTGTCGATTGCCGAGATCCGGCGCGGGGTTGCCCTCATGGATGAGGGCCGGAAACGTGAGGCACTGGCCGAGTGGCTTGCTCGGGACCTGCCGCAGCGCTTCGAGCAGCGGGTTATTCCGGTGGACGAACTGGTTGCCTTGGCCTGGGGCGACCTGATGGGCCTTGCGAAGCGCCGCGGTCGCGGTCTGGCGTCGATGGACGGCCTGATCGCAGCCACGGCGATTGCGCAAGAACTCACCTTGGCAACGCGCAATACGAAGGATTTCGAAGGCTTTGGAATTGAACTCTTCGATCCCTGGACTGCATGAGCCGCTCGGTGCAGCATGTCTGGAAAGCCGCCTGAGACAGGAGGGTGCGTTTGCTCTCATATCGCTTACTGAAAAATCACGCCGGCATTCTTCTGGTTGGTGACTATACATCTCTTCAATGGCTCCGCACGGTCGTGCATGAGGTCAATGAGCGATCGCCACTCATTAAGAACAGGGAAGGCCTGTTCTTAAATCTAGCCTACGATGTCCGGAAGGCCTACGAACGCCAACGCGAGATTCTACACCCCTCCTCAGATCATGAGGAAATGGGCATCCGTTATGGAGTCCAGGCGCTGTGGCCCGTTATTCTTCTTCAGCAAAGGATGCTGAGGGTATCGCTGGCGTATCTCGAACACACCGCAAAAACCCAGGCCATTGTCTATGCTCTGGAAGCCGTAATCGAGGAGGCTCTCAAGGAGGATTTCGCAGCGCTTGGCGCTGAAGCAGTCGCGCGTTGGCAGCGGCTGGATCCAGCATACCGCAATGTTTTCGATGGTCTCTGGAGCCGTACCGCAATTTTCTGCTCATGGTCAAAATCCGAGCGGAGGCGGCATTTTCTGGACCTACTATCCAGTTTCGAGCCCATGTACGAAACCCTCTACACATACCGCCTTCAACGTGGTGAGAAGAATCTTTTGTCACCTGGAGACCTTCTGGAGTGGGATAACGTCGAATGGCCTGATCCGCGCTGGTAAGCCCGATCAGGCACGTGACAAGCTCCTCCGCTTCGACTATATCAGCCACATGATCAACCTGACCGCCACGTATTGGTACTTTAGGAGCTCGCTGGCGGCGGGAGGATTGCGCTCGATCTGAAGATTGCAGCAACAAGATCCGAACAGCCGCCATACCTGGCGGCTTTTTTGTTTTCAGCCGGCAGGTTCCCCAAACAGGAGCAGAAAGCCGTGTTGACCACCACAGATGATCTTCGGGTCAAGGAAATCAGGGAATTGAGTACGCCGGACCAAGTGATGCGGGAGATACCGCGCACGCTGACGGCAACGCGCACCGTCAGCGCGTCACGCAACGCAATCCACGCTATTTTGAACGGCATCGACGACCGGCTGCTCGTCATCGTCGGGCCGTGTTCGATCCACGATCCGGTCGCCGCCGTGGACTATGCCAGCCGTCTGGCGGCGCTGCGCGAGAGCCTGTCGGACCGGCTCGAGATCGTGATGCGGGTCTATTTCGAGAAGCCGCGCACGACGGTCGGCTGGAAGGGCCTGATCAACGATCCCGACCTCGACGGCAGCTTCAACATCGACAAGGGACTGAGGATGGCGCGCAATGTGCTCTCCGCCGTCAACAATCTCGGCCTGCCGGCGGCGACCGAATTCCTCGACATGACCACGCCGCAATACATCGCCGACCTCGTCGCCTGGGGCGCGATCGGCGCGCGCACGACCGAGAGCCAGATCCACCGCGAGCTTGCCTCCGGCCTGTCCTGCCCGGTCGGCTTCAAGAACGGCACCGACGGCAATTTGCGGATCGCCGCCGAGGCGGTGAAATCCGCCGCCCAGCCGCATCATTTCATGGCGGTGACCAAGGGTGGCCGCAGCGGCATCGCGACGACGACAGGCAATGAGGATTGTCACGTCATCCTGCGCGGTGGCGTCGCGCCCAATTATGACGCGGCGAGCATCGAAGCTGCCAGCACCGAGCTTGCCCGCATCGGCGTCGCGCCGCGCCTGATGATCGATGTCAGCCACGCCAACTCAGCCAAGAAGCCCGAGAACCAGCCCAAGGTGGCGGCCGATGTCGCCGGCCAGGTCGCGGCGGGGGACGAGCGCATCATCGGCGTCATGATCGAGAGCAACCTCGTCGCCGGCCGGCAGGACGTGGTGGCAGGCAAGCCGCTGGTCTATGGCCAGAGCATCACCGATGGCTGCATCGGCTGGGCGACCACCGAGACGGTGCTGCACGGCCTTGCCGGCGCCGTCGAGTGGCGCCGCTCCGTGCGCCGCGCCATGATCGACAGCCGCCAGGGAGCCGCCTGATTGGTGAAGCCGGTAGGGATAAGGCGGCGGTTTTCAGGTTCAGACCTGGATTCACGCCGCCTTCAAGCCTTGCCAGGCGGTCAGCATTGAAACCACAACCAGAAGCAGTCCGGCCGCCCGGCCGGCAAAGGCGGTCGCCCGGGGATTGGCGACCGGTTGCGGCAGGTCTGGGTCAGCGGCTGGGAGACTCCGGCCGCTGGCGGCTGAGGTGACCGCAGATACTTGGCGTGGAAATTTTTGACCGGTCGGATGGTGCTTGCCTTGGCAGGTCACATGCCTTGGGGATTGGCCGAAACGCCCGTTACTTCGTCATCCTGGGGCAAAGCAAGGAGCGACGGGAGGCTTCGGCCAATCGCGAATGTCTGTGACGGGTCACCAAATGAATGGTGAAATCTTGCCTGCCGAGAGTCGGTAACCTTCCCCGTCGACGAACTACATGGCTCTACCTGACATCGACCCAGCGCTTTTCCTCGAACGAGCGCGCCATCGCGTGCACCGTGCGCTCGATCTCCAGCCCTTCGGCAAACTCGATGAGCCGCGCCGGCTTGCCGTCAAGCCGCGTCAGCAATTCGTGGCACTCGATGATCTTGAGGTCGTTGAAGCCGAGGCCATGGCCTGGCGCCGGCAGGAAAGCATCGTAGGGCTTGTGGTGCGGCGCCACCAGGATGGTGCGGTAGCCCTGTTCGGTCGGGCGATCGGCGGTGAGATAGAGCTGGAATTCGTTCGATCGCTCCTGATCGAACAGGATCGATCCTTTCGAACCGAATATCTGGACGGCGATGCGGCCCTTGCGGCCCCAGGCCGAGCGGTTGACCAGCAGCGTGCCGGCAATGCCGTTTTCCAGATGCATCAGCACGCTGGCGATGTCGTAGGTCTCGACCGCGCGACGGCCGCCGCTGGCCACCTTGCGGTCGGCATAGGGTTTCGCCATGTCGCAGATGACGCTGGCGACCCGGCCGAACAGGGTTGAGACCAGCGACAGCGGATGCACGGCGAAATCGTCGAGCGCGCCGTAGCCGGAAGCGGCTTCGTGCTTCCAGAAGAACAGCGCTTCGGGATCGGCCATAAAATCCTCATCCATCTCGATGCGCAGATGGTTGACCTCACCGATGATCTTCTCATCGAGCAGCATGCCGATATGACGGATCGCCGGGCTCTGGATGTAGTTGTAGCCGAGCGCGGCAACCTTGCCGGACTTTTTCGCCGCCGCCGCCATGGCTTCAGCCTCGGCAAAGCTTGGCGCCATCGGCTTTTCGCACCACAGATGCTTGCCCGCTTCGAGGATGGCGATGGCCATCTCCGGATGGAACTGGTTGGGCGTGGTCAGCGAGACGATATCGACCTCCGGATCGTTGACGACCGCGCGCCAGTCGCCGGAGGCCTTGGCGAAACCGAACTCGCCCGCCTTGCGCCGGGCAAGCTCCTCATTGACCTCGCCGAGATGGACCAGTCTGGGTTTAGGCACGTCTGGAAAGACGGCGCCGACGGCGCTCCATGCGATGGCGTGACACTTGCCCATGAAACCCGTGCCGATGAGACCGACGCCGACCATTTTCCGTTCCTCCACTGCCTGAAGCGCTTCGTGGATGAATTAATCCATTTTCTCTTGGAATGGAATGTATGTCTCATTTTTTATGGCGTTCTTGCGCAGGCTCACTATGATGAGGCACAGAGGGACGCTTCACGCATGAGCTTGGACAGGGCGACGATGGACGAACGGGTACCTCGCGACTTCGAGACGCTGCGCGCAACGATCCTCGATCGGCGCGAAAGCCTGCCCAAGCGCATCGTCCAGATCGCCGCCTATGCGCTCGACAATCCCGACGACATTGCCTTCGGCACCGCCGCCAGCATCGCCGCTTCGGCCGGCGTGCAGCCGTCTACCCTGATCCGCTTTGCCCAGCAGCTTGGCTTCGACGGGTTCACCAGCCTGCAGCAGGTATTCCGCGAGCGGCTGCGCGAGCGCAACTCGTCCTATGACGAAAGGCTGCAGGCCTTGCGCGCCAAGGCCGAGGGGGGCGCCGGCCACCGGGCGATCTTCGACGGTTTCGTCGCTGCCGCCTCCACCTCGCTCAACGACATCTCGCGCGCGCTGGACGAAGCGCATCTGGAAGACGCAATCTCCCTGCTGGCAAGGGCGGAGACCATCTACGTGCTGGCCAAGCGCCGCTCCTATCCGGTGGCGTCCTACATCGCCTACGCGCTGGGCAAGCTCAAGATCCGCAACCAGCTGATCGAATCGGCCGCCGGCCTGAATGCCGAGATGATCGCCTTCGCCACGCCGGCGGACGCCGTCATCGCCATCTCGTTCTCGCCCTACGCCCCGGCCACCATCGAGGAAGCCCGCACCATTTCCGAACAGGGCGTGCCGATCGTCGCCATCACCGACAGCTCGTTCTCGCCGCTCGCCCAGTTCGCCAAGGTCTGGTTCGAGGTTGCCGAGGCCGATTTCGCCGGCTTCCGTTCGCTGTCGGCGACGATGGCGCTGGCCATGGCGCTGACCGTCGGCGTCGGCGAGAAGCGACGCGACACGGGCCGCAAGCGCAAAGCTTAGAGAATCTCCGCGGACGCCTCGCCTGCCGCCAAAAGCCGCGCCGCGTCGCGCGCGGGCGGCAAGCCGAACTGACGGGCATATTCCCGGCTGAACTGGGAAGCGCTCTCGTAGCCGACGGCGAAGGCAACGCTTGCAACATTGCCTGGCTGGGCGGCCAGCAAATGGCGGGCTTCCAGGAGCCGGATCTGTTTCTGATATTGGATCGGGCTCATGGCCGTCGCCGCCTTGAAGTGGCGGAAAAATGCAGCGTTGCTCATATGGGCGATTTCAGCCAGATCGCTGACCCGGACCGGCTGATGGCAATGTGATCGGATCCAGGCAATCGCCTGGCCGATCCGGGACAGATGGCCGTCAGCGCGCGCAAGCTGGCGAAGCTTTCCGCCCTGGGGGCCTTGCAGCAGCCGAAACAACATCTCGCGTTCAAGCGTGGCCGCCAGCACGGGAATCTCCCTTGGCCGGTCGAGCAGCCGCATCATTCGCCGCAAGGCGTCGAGCAGGTCGTCATTGACGGGCGAGGTGGAGAAACTGTCGCCGCCGAGCGCGGGTTCATGCTCGACGAGGAGGGCGGCGACGGCCTGCAGGTCGAGGGTGAAGCCGATCGCCAGGTAGGGATGTCTGGGGCTCGCTTCGACCAACTGGCTGATGGTGGGAGTGTCGACGGTGTAGATGAAATAGCTGGCGGGATTGTATCGAAGGGTCCGGCCCCCGATCAGAACCGTTTTCGCACCCTGCAGCACGAACAGCACCCCCGACCCCCATACCCCCGCCATTGGCGCCGTGGCGACTTCGCTGCGGCCGATCGAAACGCGAGGGATCGCCGTTCTCGTGCGTCGCCCCTGCGCATGGCGCGCGGCGATATCGATCAACTCCTGCAGTGCCTCGCTCATGATCTCAGCATCGCGCATCCAAATGGGCCGCGCAACCCGCATGAGAGGATTGGGCAAGAGCTGGAGAGTTTTCGGCGCGCGGTGTTTCCCACAGGGCGCCATCTCTGGGGTCTTCGACAGGAAGAGATGGAGATACAAATGATGAAATCGAAAACCGCTATGGTGACAGGTGCCAACAAGGGCATCGGCCACGAAATCGCCCGGCGTCTGGCGACGACGGGCTTCAAGGTCTGGCTTGGCGCCAGGAATGCCGAGCGTGGCATGGCGGCGGCACAGGAATTGCGCGCCGAAGGTCTGGAGGTTCAATGGCTCGAGCTGGATGTCACACAGGACGAAAGCGTGGCGGCGGCTGCCAAGACTGTCGGGGCGGAAAGCGCTTGTCTCGACGTGCTGGTGAACAATGCCGGCGTCGCCATCAACTACGAGCTGCCGCCGAGCCAGCAGCACATTGCCGATGTCATGGCGACCTATGACGTCAATGTCTTCGGGCCGATCCGCGTGACCCAGGCTTTCCTGCCGCTGCTGCTTGCAGCGCCGGCCGCCCGCATCGTGATGGTGAGCAGTTCCACGGGATCCATCGGGAGGGCGCTCGATTCCGCCACGCCGAACCATTCGGTCAATCTGATGGGTTACGGCAGTTCCAAGACGGCCCTGAATGCCATCACCGTCGCCTTCGCCCGCGAGCTTGCGCCGCAAGGCATCAAGATCAATGCAGCGGCGCCGGGCTATACCGCCACCGACCTAAATGGATTTAAGGGCCACCGCACCGTGCAGCAGGCGGCCGAGATCGTCATACGCCTGGCGACCCTGGATGCCGACGGTCCGAACGCCGGGTACTTCAACGACGATGGCCCGCTTCCGTGGTGAACGGAGACAGACCCACCAAAGTTTCCTCCCCTGCGCATCATTTGGTGGCACTTTTAAACGAAGGAACGCTCATTCCATATTGACTATGGATTGGAATTATTATTTCATATTCCTGGCGCCACGCTGCCGCTCGCGCGTGTTACCCAACAATGTTGTTCATGACAACAAGGCCGACGGGAGGTTCCAATGAGCGAAGCCGTGGACGCGAAACAGGCGCCGCTCGACGTGATCACCATCGGTCGCGCTTCCGTCGACCTTTACGGCCAGCAGATCGGCTCGCGGCTGGAGGATATCACCTCCTTCGCCAAGTCGGTCGGCGGCTGTCCGGCCAACATTTCGGTCGGCACGGCCAGGCTCGGCCTGCGCTCGGCGCTGCTGACCCGCGTCGGCGACGAGCAGATGGGCCGCTTCATCCGCGAGCAGCTCAAGCGCGAGGGCGTCAATGTCGACGGCCTGAAGACCGACAAGGAGCGGCTGACTGCGCTGGTGCTGCTGTCGGTCGAGGACGAAGGCGTTTCGCCGATGATCTTCTACCGTTCGGACTGCGCCGACATGGCGCTGGCGCCGGAAGACATCGACGAGGCCTTCATCGCCTCAGCCCGGTCGATCGTCGTCACCGGCACCCATTTTTCCCGGCCCAACAGCGATGCCGCCCAGCGCAAGGCGATCCGCATCATGAAGGCCAAGGACGGCAAGGTGGTGTTCGACATCGACTACCGGCCCAATCTCTGGGGTCTTGCCGGCCATGCCGAAGGGTTCGAGCGCTATGTGAAATCGGACCGGGTCTCGGCCCAGCTGAAGACGGTGCTGCCCGATTGCGACCTCATCGTCGGCACCGAGGAAGAGATCATGATCGCGTCGGGCGCCGACGACTGCCTGAGCGCGCTGAAGACGATCCGCTCGCTGTCGTCCGCCACCATCGTCTTGAAGCGCGGCGCCATGGGCTGCATCGTCTATGACGGACCGATCAGCGACGACCTGGAAGACGGCGTCGTCGGCAAGGGGTTTCCGATCGAGATCTACAATGTGCTCGGCGCCGGCGACGCCTTCATGTCCGGCTTCCTGCGCGGCTGGCTGGGCGGAGAAGACCATGCGACGGCCGCAACCTGGGCCAATGCCTGCGGCGCTTTTGCCGTATCGCGGCTGCTCTGCGCGCCGGAGTATCCGACCTTCGAGGAGTTGCGGTTCTTCCTCAATCACGGCAGCAAGCATCTGGCGCTGCGCAAGGACGAGGCGATCAACCACATCCATTGGGCGACGACGCGCCGCCGCGACGTCCCCTCGCTGATGGCACTCGCCTGCGACCACCGCGTGCAGCTCGAGGATGTGGCGGCGAAGGCCGGTGCCGATCCGGCACGCATCCGTGACTTCAAGGTGCTGGCGGTCAAGGCAGCGGCGAAGGTCGCCGCCGGCCGCGACGGCTACGGCATGCTGATCGACGAGAAGCACGGCCGCGAGGCGATGTTCGAATTCGCCCGCCATCCCTTTGCCTGGCTCGGCCGGCCGGTCGAACTGCCCGGCTCGCGGCCGCTGCGCTTCGAATTCTCACAGGACATCGGCTCGCAGCTCACCGAATGGCCGGTCGATCACTGCATCAAGTGCCTGTGCTTCTATCATCCCGACGATCCGGCGGCGCTCAAGGAAGAACAGCAGCAGAAGCTGCGCGCGCTGTTCGAAGGCGCGCGCAAGGTCGGCCGCGAATTGCTGGTCGAGATCATTGCCGGCAAGCATGGCAAGCTCGACGACACGACGATCCCACGCGCGTTGGAGGAACTCTATGCGCTCGGCATCAAGCCTGATTGGTGGAAGCTCGAACCACAGGCATCGAGCGGTGCATGGGCGAAGATCGAAGCCGTCATCCTGAAGCACGATCCATGGTGCCGCGGCGTCGTGCTGCTTGGCCTGGAAGCGCCGCAGGACGAGCTGGAAGCGGCTTTCGCCGCCACCGCCAAGGCGCCCATCGTCAAGGGTTTTGCCGTCGGCCGCACCATCTTCGTCCACGCAGCCGAACAGTGGCTGGCCGGCAAGATGTCGGATGAAGAGGCTATCGCCGACATGGCGCAGCGCTTCGAACAGCTGACCGAAGCGTGGCTTGCCGCGCGCGGCCGCAAGGCGGCATAAGAAGCGCGGCATAACGACTGCGGAGGAGACACCATGAGCAAGACAATCCGCCTGACGATGGCGCAGGCGCTGACCCGCTTTCTCAGCAAGCAGATGACCGAGATCGACGGCAAGACCATGCCGATCTTCGGCGGCGTCTGGGCGATCTTCGGTCATGGCAATGTCGCCGGCATCGGCGAGGCGCTTTATCAGGTGCGCGACGAACTGCCGACCTTCCGCGCCCACAACGAGCAGGCGATGGCGCATGCGGCGATCGCCTATGCCAAGGCCAATTTCCGCCGCCGTTTCATGGCGGCGACCTCTTCGATCGGTCCGGGCGCGCTCAACATGGTGACGGCGGCGGCGCTCGCCCATGTAAACAGGTTGCCCGTCCTGTTTCTCCCCGGCGATGTCTTTGCCAACCGCATCCCGGATCCGGTGCTGCAGCAGGCCGAGGACTTTTCCGACGGCACGGCGACGGTCAATGACTGCTTCCGTCCGGTGTCGCGCTATTTCGACCGCATCACCCGGCCGGAGCAGATCATTCCGGCGCTGAGCCGTGCCATGCAGGTGCTGACCGATCCGGCCGAATGCGGCCCGGTGACGCTGTCGCTGTGCCAGGACGTCCAGGCCGAGGCCTATGATTATCCCGAGAGTTTTTTCGCCGAGCGGGTCTGGCATCAGCGCCGGCCGCGCCCGGACCGTCATGAGCTTGCGGCGGCTGTCGCCGCGCTCAAGGGAGCAAAAAAGCCGCTGGTGATCGCCGGTGGTGGCGTCCTCTATTCCCAGGCCTCGAACGAGCTGGCGAAATTCGTGGAAAACGCCGGCATCCCCGTCTGCGAGACGCAAGGCGGCAAATCCTCGCTGCCGGACGACCATCCGCTCAACATGGCGGCGGTCGGCGTCACCGGCACCTCGGCCGCCAACCGGCTGGCCGAGGAAGCCGATGTCGTGATTGCCATCGGCACGCGCCTGCAGGATTTCACAACCGGCTCGTGGGCGCTGTTCAAGAACTCCGGCAAGACCATCATCGGGCTCAACGTGCAGCCTTTCGACGCCGGCAAACACCGCGCGCTGCCGTTGGTCACTGACGCAGCCGAGGGTCTGGCCGAACTGGGTGCAGCGCTTAAAGATTGGAAGGCACCTTCCACCTGGACCGACAATGCGGCCACCGGAAAGACAGCCTGGCAGGCCGAGGCGGCCAAGGTGACCGCGTCGACCAATGCCGCCTATCCGTCGGACGCACAAGTGATCGGTGCCGTGCAGCGCGCGATGGGCTCCGGCGTGACGCTGCTGCATGCCGCCGGCGGCCTGCCGGGCGAGTTGCACAAGCTCTGGCAGGCTGGCGCGCCTGGCTCCTATCACGCCGAATACGGCTTCTCGACCATGGGCTACGAGATCGCCGGCGGGCTCGGCACGAAGATGGCCAAGCCCGACGAGGAGGTGGTCGTCATGATCGGCGACGGCTCCTATCTGATGCTGAATTCCGAGATCGCCACCTCGGTGATGCTCGGCCTCAAGCTCACCATCGTGCTGCTCGACAACAGAGGCTATGGCTGCATCAACCGGCTGCAGATGGCGACCGGTGGCGCCAACTTCAACAATCTCCTGAAGGACTCGCGCCACGAAGTTCTGCCCGATATCGACTTCGCCGCGCATGCCGCGAGCATGGGCGCTGTAGCGGAGAAAGTACCGTCGATTGCCGGGCTGGAAAACGCGCTGGAGAAGGCGAAGACAAACAGCCGCACCACCGTGCTGGTCATCGACACCGACCCGCTGGTTTCCACCGATGCCGGAGGCCATTGGTGGGATGTGGCGGTGCCGGAAGTGTCGGCACGGCCGCAGGTTAACGCGGCGCGCAAGGCCTATGATGAGAAGCGGCAGATGCAGACAATCGGCGATTGATGTAACGCGGCCAAGCCCCTACCTCCCCCTTGTGGGAAGGTCGGACCGAAGGTCCGGGTGGGGGGCCGGCGCCGCACCCCCGCTGCTTCGCAGCGACCCTCCCCACAAGGGGGAGGGTGAACAAGGACCGGAGCGACGACTTGAAAGCCAAACTGGGCATGTCCCCCATTGCGTGGTGGAACGACGATCTTGCGGAACTCAGCGATGACGTGTCGCTGGAAGAATGTCTGCGCCAGTCGCGCTCGGCCGGTTTCACCGGCATGGAAATGGGCCGGCGTTTTCCCAATGACCCCGATGTCATGCTGCCGATCCTCAAGGCAGCCGACGTGACGCTGTGCGGCGGCTGGTTCTCCGGCACGCTGGTCGATGACGAGATGGCCGACAACAAGGATCGCATCCAGCCTATGATCGACCTGTTCAAGGCGGTGAACGCGCCTTGCATTGTCTATGGCGAGGTCGGTCGCTCGATCCAGGGCGACCGCTCCAAGCCGCTGGCCACCAAGCCGAAGCTGTCGGATGACGAGATGAAGGCCTATGCTAGGCGCCTGACCGATTTCGGCGAATGGTGCGCCGAACAGGGCATGCCGCTGTCCTACCACCACCATATGGCGGCCGTGGTCGAGACCGAGCCGGAACTCGATGCCTTCATGCGCTATTCCGGAGCCGGCATTCCGCTGCTGCTCGACGCCGGCCACCTGGCATTCGCCGGCGGCGACGTGCTGCGCGCCATCGACAACCATCATAAGCGCATCAACCATGTGCATGTGAAGGATGTGCGCATGGGCGTGATCGACAAACTCGACCGCACGAAACAGTCCTTCCTCGACGCGGTGGCGCTGGGTGCCTTCACGGTGCCGGGCGACGGCTCGCTGGATTTCGGCGCCATCGTGCAGCGCTTTGCCGACCATGGCTATGAGGGCTGGTTCGTGGTCGAGGCCGAGCAGGATCCGAAGAAGAACCCGCCGCTCAGGATGGCTCAGGTCGGCTACAAGGAATTGATGCGCGTGATGACCGCCGCCGGCTACACGGTCGAGACGCAAGGCTTTCCCAATGTCTGATCAAGGGAGGCCGTATGTGCGATGGGTTCCCGGCAAAGCCGATTGCTGTAGATTGGCCCGATGAAAGATTACGAACACCCCTTCTTCCGGCCTTTGTGGCGGCGTGTCGCCGTCGTCGCGGTCTGCGTCGTCTGGTCGATCATCGAATTCGCAACCGGCACGCCGTTCTGGGGCGTGCTTGCCCTCGGCTTCGCCGGCTACGCGGTCTGGCAGTTCTTCTATCTCTACAAGCCGGCCGATGAGGCCAAGCCTCCGGTCGAGCCGAAGGAGTAAAGCGGCCTATGACGCAGAAGGCTAACGGGTCGGGCACTGCGCGCATGACAGGTCGCATGCGTTGGAGATTGGCTGAAACGCTCCTCGCTTCGTCATCCTGGGGCGAAGCAAGGAGCGAAGCGACGCTGCGCAGACCCCGGGATCCCTGCCGTGATGTCAAAACAGCCGCTTCGGTGCAAAATTCCGCTTCGCTGCGCTCTTGGACCGAGGTTGCGGCATGGATCCTAGGGTCTTCGCGACGGAGCTTCGCTCCTGCTACGCCCTAGGATGACGAAGTTGGGAGACTTCGGCCAATTCTCGAAGATTTGCGATAGGAGAGACACAATGTCGAAGCTGTTGGTGAAGGCCGACAAGGGCCATGGCCGCGTCGCTCATGTGACGCCGCAAATCGCGGGCTGGACCTATGTTGGTTTCGACCTGCATCGGCTGAAGCCGGGCGAGAGCGCGTTCGGGAAGACGGATGATCGCGAAGTCTGCCTGGTGTTCGTCACCGGCAAGGGCAATGCGAGAGCCGGCGGCAAGGAACTCGGCCTGCTCGGCGAGCGCATGTCGCCCTTCGAAGGCAAGCCGTGGTCGGTGTATGTGCCTGAGGGCTCCGACTGGTCGGTAACCGCGGATACCGACCTGGAACTCGCGGTCTGCTCGGCGCCGGGCCTTGGCGGCGGCCTGCCGGTGCGGGTCATCGCACCGGACGATGTCGGCCAGGAGGTGCGCGGCAAGGGCACCAACACGCGCTACGTGACCAACATATTGCCGGAGGGCAAGCCGGCCGATTCGTTGCTGGTGGTCGAGGTCATCACGCCCGGCGGCCATACGTCGAGCTATCCGCCGCACAAGCATGACCAGGACAATCTGCCTGATGAATCCTATCTCGAGGAAACCTACTATCACCGGCTCAACCCGCCGCAGGGCTTTGCCTTTCAGCGCGTCTACACCGACGCCGACCAGAATGGTCATCGCGCGCTCGACGAAGCGATGGCGATCGAGGATGGCGATGTCGTGCTGGTGCCCAAGGGCTACCACCCCTGCGCCGCCTGCCACGGCTACGACCTCTACTATCTCAACGTGATGGCCGGGCCGAAGCGGACGTGGAAATTCCACAACGCGCCCGAGCACGAATGGCTGATGAAGGCCTGATTGCTCCTCCAATAGAATGGCTTCAGACAAAGACAGCTCCCCATTCTTGGAAACCAACCCATTGTCGAAAGTCGGCGCCGCCCCTCATCGCCCTGCCGGGCACTTCTCCCCGTATAGGGACGGGGAGAAGGAGGCTGGCCACAACCTCGGCATTTCTTCTTGCTACGATGATGATTGGCGAAACCATCGACGACAGCGCCCCTCTCCCCGTCACTATACGGGGAGAGGATGCCGGCAGGCAGGTGAGGGGCAGCGCCGACGTCTGGAAAATTGGTCCAGCCCGAGAAAAATGTCGGCTAAGGACACGGCTGGGTCGATTTGCCTTCGAAAACCCTTCAAAGCTTCGTCAATCCGTCATGGAAATCACCTATGGCAACGGGACTGACGAGGCTTCCTAATGCGCTACGCCATCTATTTCACCCCCCGGCAGGACGAGCCACTGGCGCGGATCGCCGCCAACTGGCTCGGTCGCGACCCGTTTGGTGCCGCGACAAGGCCGGTCGAGGCGGTGGCCGACCTGTCGGCGGCGGAAGTCGCTTTTCACACCGCTTCGGCGCGCCGCTATGGTTTTCACGCGACGCTGAAGGCGCCGTTCCGCCTGGCCGCCAACGAGACGGAAGCCTCGCTGCGCGCCGCACTCGACCATTTCGCCGAGGCGACGCCGATGGCGACCATCCCGCGTCTCGTCGTCAGCCAGATCGACGGCTTCTTCGCATTGGTGCCGGAAGGACCGCTGCCTCTGCTCAACCGCTTCGCCGATGACGTGGTGCGCGATTTCGATCGCTTTCGCGCTCCGCTGACCGAATCCGAGATCGAGCGGCGCGGCCCGGATTCGCTGAAGCCGGCCGAGTTCCGCAATCTTTGCCGATGGGGCTACCCCTATGTCTTCGAGACCTTTCGCTTTCACATGACGCTGTCCGGCCGGGCGACGTCACAGGAAAGCCCTCGTTTGCGCGCAGCAATCGATAGTCTGTTCGCGGACATTCTGCGACAGCCGGTGCTGGTGGATGCGCTGACGCTGTTTGTCGAAACCGAACCGGGCGCACCGTTCATGGTGCTCTCACATCACGTGCTCGGGCGCCGCCCGGCCAGAAGAACCGCCTGAGCACCCGCCGAACAACCCCAGCTGGACTAACCAAGGACTGCCTGAAATGACCGTCGAGACTGTTCTCCACAACGCCCGCATCGTGCTTGCCGACGAGATCGTCGAGGGTTCGCTGGTGCTGCGCGACGGCTTTATCGCCGGCATCGACGCCGGCGCCTGCCATACCAGTGGGAGCATGGCCGGCGAGGATATGGGCGGCGACTACATCATTCCCGGGCTGGTCGAACTCCATACGGATCATCTCGAAGGCCACTACGCGCCGCGGCCGAAGGTGCGCTGGAACCCGATCGCCGCCGTGCTCGCCCATGACGCGCAAGTGGCGACCGCCGGCATCACCACAGTGCTCGACGCCCTGCGCGTCGGCATGGACGAGGACGCCGACCTGACATCGACCGACATCCGCAAATTGGCCGACGCGATCGAGGACAGTGTGCAGCAGGACCGTCTGCGGGCCGACCACTTCATCCATCTGCGCTGCGAGGTTTCGGCGCCGGACTGCCTCAAGGCATTCGCCAATTTCGATGGCGACGAGCGGGTCAAGCTGGCATCGCTGATGGATCA
The DNA here is from genome assembly GCF_040317725.1 of Mesorhizobium sp. M1396. Taxonomy (NCBI): domain Bacteria; kingdom Pseudomonadati; phylum Pseudomonadota; class Alphaproteobacteria; order Hyphomicrobiales; family Phyllobacteriaceae; genus Mesorhizobium; species Mesorhizobium sp. M1396. The sequence goes on from NZ_JAMYLA010000017.1 coordinate 105,735, forward strand.
TGCGCCCGGCCAGCGCCAGTTCGTCAACCTCGAGACCTATGCCTACTATTACCAGCGCAAGCTGAAGCTGACCGATCGCGACTTCAAACTGTTCTGCGAAAAGCGGATGGGAGAATCGGCGCGCAATTCGGTACCGAACCGGGCGGTGATCGCCGCCGCCTGCCATGAGCGCGGCATCGTGCTGGCCAGCCATGACGACGCCACCCTTGGCCATGTCGGCGAGGCGATAGAACAGGGCGTGCGCGTCGCCGAGTTCCCGACAACGGAGGAGGCCGCGAGGGCCTCGAAAGGGGCTGGCCTCGGCGTGCTGATGGGAGCGCCCAACGTCATGCGCGGCGCCTCGCATTCGGGCAATGTCTCGGCCCGTACGCTGGCCAGCGACGGCCTGCTCGACATCCTGTCGTCCGACTATATCCCCTTCAGCCTGATCCAGTCGGCATTCTTCCTCGGCGACGTCGTCGACGGCATTTCGTTGCCGCAGGCGGTGGCGATGGTCTCGAAGAACCCAGCCGAAGCGATTGGCCTGACCGACCGTGGCGTCATCGAGCAGGGCCGCCGCGCTGATCTGGTGCGCGTGCGCGTCGACGACCATGTTCCGGTCGTACGCACGGTCTGGCGCCAGGGGCGCCGGGTGGCATGATGGTGTCGGCATCGATCGAGCGTGAATTGTCGGCCGAGACGTTTCCGATCCGCGATGGCGTCTTCGTCGCCGTGGTCGGCCCAAGTGGCGCCGGCAAGGACACGGTGATCGGCTACGCCCGCGCCTGCTTTGCCGAGGAGACAAGGCTGGAGTTCGTCCGCCGCGTCATCACCAGGCCGAGCGATGCCGCCAGCGAAGACCACGACACGCTGGCCGACGCCGCCTTCATCGAAGCCGAAGCCGATGGCGCCTTCGCCATCTCCTGGGAAGCGCACGGCTTGCGCTATGGTATCCCGGCCGATGTCGACTGGTGCGTCGCCAATGGCCGCGTGGCCGTCGCCAATGTGTCGCGCGCGATCATCCCGATGCTGCGCGAGCGCTATGCCAACCTGGCCGTCGTCGAGATCACTGCCTCGCCGGAGGTGCTGGCCGAGCGTCTGGCGATGCGGGGACGGGAATCGCGCGGCGAAGTGCTGGCGCGGCTGGCGCGCAGCGCCAATGTCACTCTGTCCGGCCCTGGCGTCACCTCGATCGACAATAGCGGCCCGCGCGACGCGGCCGGCGAGCGCTTCGCCGAGGTACTGCGCAAGGCGATGGCCCTTTCCGATATGTTGGGGCTGATCTAACCTGCTTCGAGCCCGGCCTATTCCGCGGCCGCACCGGCGGCGCTTTTGCGGGTGGCGTCGGCCATCAGCCGCCGTGCCCGGAACACGCCCCATTGCTGGTCGACCAGCACGCCGATGAGGATGACGCCGCCCATCACCGCGAAGTTGAGCGAGGACGGGATGCCGAGCAGGTTGACGAGGTTCTGCAGCTCCTGCAGCAGCACCGTGCCGAGGATGACGCCGATCAGCGAGCCTTCGCCGCCGCGCAGCGAGAAGCCGCCGAGCACGGCGGCCGCGATGGCGTAGAGTTCGTAGAACTGGCCGTGGCTGGCCGGCGAGATCGAGCGCGTGTACATGGCGAAATAGATCGCCGACAGTGCCGTCAGCACGCCGCAGATGACATAGGCGGCCATGACGACGCGGCCGGTGCGGATGCCCGAATATTTCGCCGCCTCCTCGTTCTTGCCGATGGCGTAGAGATAGCGGCCGAAGACCGAGCGGTGCAGCACCACCCACATGACGATGGCGATGACGATGAGCGCGATGAAGCTGTTCGGCACGCCATAGGAGCGCCCGGCGGTGAGGAATTCGAGCTCGGGAAAATTCTGGCCGAAGGCGAAGCCGGCGGTGCCGTCGGCGGTGTAGAAGCGGGCGACGCCGCGGTAGATCAGAAGACCGCACAGCGTGACGACGAACGGCTGCAGCTTGAGCCTTGTGATCAGCCAGCCATGCACCAGGCCGATGATGGCGCCAAGAAAGAGGATCAGCACGAAGGCCAGTGGCCACGCCACCTCGCGCACGGCGATGAAGTCGATGAACAACGTTCCCAGCAGCGCAACCACCGAGCCGACCGACAGTTCGATGCCGCCGGTGATGATGACGAAGGCCTGGCCGATCGACAGGATGCCGAACAGGCCGATCAGGTTCGAGGTGTTGGCGAGGTTGATCGGCAACAGGAAGCGCGGATTGATGATCGCCACGATGGCGCCGACCACCAGGATCAGGATCAGCAGGCCGAGATCTTTCTTGCTCATCGTTTTCTCCCCAATGCCTGAGCAGATCGCGCTTGCGCGAGACCCCGGCAAAAACCTATTTCGGCTGCTTACCCACCGCCAGCAGCAGCACGTTTTCCTGGCTGAACCGGTCCTTGTCGAGAATGCCCGAGATCTGGCCCTCATGCATGACGGCGATGCGGTCGGACACGCCGATCACCTCTTCCATGTCTGAGGAGATCATCAGCACGGCGACGCCGGCATCGGCGAGAGCGCGCATCAGCCCGTAGATTTCCGCCTTGGCGCCGATGTCGATGCCGCGCGTTGGCTCGTCGAGGATCATCACTTTCGGATTCATGGCCAGCCATTTGCCGAGCACGACCTTCTGCTGGTTGCCGCCCGACAGCGTTCCGGTGCGCGTTTGCACCGACGGCGCCTTGATGCCGAGATCTTTCTTTTGTTTCTCGGCGGTGGCGGTCTCGGCGCTTGCGGACACCAGGGAGCGTCGCGCATGCGCCGGCAGATTGGGCAGCGAAATATTCTGGGCGATCGACAGGTCGAGCAGGATGCCGGTCAGCTTGCGGTCCTCCGGCACCAGGAAGATGCCATGCGCGACGGCGTCGGCCGCCGAGCCGAGCACAAGCGGCTTGCCGTCGAGCTCGAGCGCGCCGCCAAGACTTGAGTCGATGCCGAAGAAAACCCGCGCCAGTTCGGTGCGGCCGGAGCCGACAAGGCCGGCAAGGCCGAGGATTTCGCCGCGCCTGACGTCGAGATCGACCGGCCGGCCGGGATAGGCTGGCGTGCGGATGGCCTTGGCCGAAAGCGCTGTGGCGCCGGGCGCGCGCGCGGCCTCGGAGGCCTTTTCGCGCTCCTTCAGCATGCGGCCGATCATCAGCTTGACCATCTGGTCATGGCCGATGTCGCTCTTCGGCAAGGTGCCGGCCAGCATGCCGTCGCGCAGCACGACGACGCGGTCGGCGACGCGCTCGACCTCGTGCAGGCGGTGCGAAATAAAGATGACGCTGATGCCGTCGGCCTTCAGCGCCTTGATGACGTCGAGCAATTTGTCGGTCTCGGCGAGCGGCAGGCTCGATGTCGGCTCGTCGAGGATGACCAGCCTTGCCTCGATCGACAGCGCCTTGGCGATCTCGACCATTTGCTGCTGCGCCAGCGACAGAGCGGCGACCGGTGTGTCGGGGGAAAAATTGGCGCCGACGCGCTTCAACAGCGGCGCCACCATGGTGCGCAGCTTTGCGCGGTCGACGAGCCTGAGCGGCCCGGCGCGCAACGGCTCGCGGCCGAAGAAGATGTTGGCGGCGACGTCGAGATTGTCGAACAGATTGAGTTCCTGGTGGACGAAGGCGATGCCCGAGCCCAGGCTGGCTTCGACGGTCAGGCTATTGTGGGCGATGCCGTCGACGGTGATCGTGCCGTTGTCCGGCGTGGTGACGCCGCCGAGTATCTTCATCAGTGTCGATTTGCCGGCGCCGTTTTCGCCGACGAGGCCGATGACCTCGCCCGGCCTGACCTCCATGGAGAAGCCGTCGAGCGCGACGACGCCCGGATAGGTCTTGCGCACGTTCTCGAGGCTGAGGAACGGGGTGGTCGTGGCGATGGATGTGTCGGAATAGTTCATCATGCCTGACAGCAGTTGGCGGGCTCACAGACTGACTGGCCTGATCGAACCCGTCAATAAAAAGCGAGGCGTCGCGCTACCCCTCACCCTTACCCTCTCCCCGTATAGAGAGGGGGAGAGGGAGCCGGAGGCGGATGGGGGCAGCGCTAACGACGATCAGTTTCCAGACATCGCCTTCAGGTTGGCGGCATAGGCGTCGACATCGTCCTTGCCGATGATCTTGGTGGGGACGATGATGAGGCCACCTTCCGGGATGCCCGACTTGTCGCCCTTGAGATAGGCAGCCATCAGCTTCATGCCCTGATAGGCCCATTCGAAGGGCTGCTGCACGACGGTTGCGGCAACGGTGCCTTCCTTGACGCCGCCCAGCGTGATCGGATCGTCATCGAAGCCGACCACCGTGATCGAGCCGAGCTTGCCGGCGTCGCGCAGCGCTTCGTAGATGCGCGGCGTGTTGTAGGAGTAGAAGCCGACCATGCAGGTGACGTCGGGGCTGGCAACCAGCGCGTCCTCGACATTCTTCTTGGCGCGCGCCTGGTCGATGTCGTCGCCACGCACGTCGATCAGCTCGATCTTGGTGCCGGCCAGACCGTCCTTCATGCCCTGGATGCGCTCCTTGGCATTGTCGGCGCCGAGCAGGCCGACGAAGCCGAGGCACTTGCCGCCATCGGGCATCGCCTTCTTGGCGATTTCGGCCGCCTGCTTGCCGGCATCGACGTTGGACGAGCCGATATAGGCGACGCGCTTGGTCTGCGGAGCGTCGCTGTCGGTGGTGAACAGCGCCGTTTCCGAGGCGATCTTGTTAAGCCCGTCGGTCGAGGTCTTGGGATCGACGGCCGAGACCATGATGCCCTTGACGCCCGCGGTCACCAGATCGTCCATCAGCCGCTGCTGGATGGCCACCGAGGACTGTTCGGGATATTTGAGTTCGAGATTGTAGTCAGGCAGTTCGCCTTGCGCCTTCTTGACGCCGGCTTCGGCGGCCTTCCAGAAATCGGAAGCGCCGTTGACGACGAAGGCCAGCGTCGGCTTGTCGTCGGCGCGCGCGATTGCCGTGGCCGACAGGCCGAGCAACAGCGCCGCGGTGGCTACGGATGCATTTCGTATCAAGGATTTCATGTTCAACCTCCCGTTTGGTTCAGTCGTGCGACTGACCGATCTTGCACTGACCTGATTTTGCCGTTTGCAGCTTGGACGCCCTCCTCCTCAAAGGGTTCCCGGCACCGAAAGAATGGCGCCGGTCCAGCCACGATGCGGACCTTAGAGACTCATCCTTCGTTCGTAAATAGTCCGATTTGTCAGACATATCACATATCCGAGACAAGGCTTGCGGGGTTAAGATCCGCTCGCCATCGGGCCATTTCTCGTACTCCCGCCGCCTCGAGCCCAACCGACCCGGACGCGACAGATTGACGGTACAGCGCATTTTTGTATTAGTAAACAGTATTAGTTCTGAGGCGATATCCCTGGGTATGCTTGCGCTTCGCGGCACATCCGCCGGCGAGCCTCCGCCTCGGCTGCGCCAACGCCTATGTCTTATGCCGTTTGACCTTCGGGCTGTGTGGAGATGCCGGATGGATAGACCTTGAAGCTACTAATAGATATAAATCCGCGCGACGATCTCTATAAATCGACAACGTCACGCCATCTTGCCGGCCTGACGGGCGGCCGCTAGACAGGCTGGAGGAGTGACATGAGCGAAACCACGGATCCGGCCATCGACACGGTGAGGCGCCGCAAGGCGCCGGCGAAGAGCGCCAGGGGTCGCGTCACCATGACCGACATCGCCAGGGCCGCCGGCTGCTCGCAGGCGACCGTTTCCTTCGTGCTCAACAATTCGCCCGGCATCAAGCTGTCGCAGCAGACCCGCGAACGGGTGATCGAGGCCGCGCGGACCCTTGGCTATGCCGCGCCCGCCTTTTCGGCACTTCACCCGCCGCTTCCCGCCTTTGAAGGGCTGGACGGGGTGATCGGCTTCGCCGTCGACCAGCTCGCCACCAGCCCGGAAGCCGTCGTCGCCATCGAGGGCGCGCGGCAGGCCTCGTGGAATGCCGGCAACGTGCTTCTGGTGGCGCAGACGCTTGGCGATTCCGTCATGGAGCCGCGCGCCATCGCCGCACTCACCAAGCGGGGCATTTCGGCGCTGATCTACATGACCATCTTCACCCGCGAGATCACCGCGCCCGACTATCTCTACGGCCTCGACATTCCGGTGATCCTGCTCAATTGCTACACGTCGGACTACGCCTTCCCGGCCGTGGTGCCGAGCGAGATCGCCGGCGGCCAGAGCTCCACCCGCCATCTGATCAGCCACGGCCACCGCCGCATCGCCACCATCACCGGCGAGCCGTGGATGCAGGCAGCACAAGACCGGCTGAAAGGCTACCGCCGCGCGCTCGCCACCGCCGACATCCCGTTCGATCCGGAACTGGTGGTCGAGGGCGACTGGTCGGCCAGCGCGGGCTATGCCGCGACCGTCAAGCTCCTGGCGCTGAGGGACCGCCCGACCGCCATCTTCTGCCAGAACGACCGTACCGCGATCGGCTGCTACGAAGCGCTGAAGGAAGCCGGCCTGCGCATCCCTGGGGATATTTCCGTCGTTGGCTACGACGACGAGGAAATCGCCAGGCATCTGTTCCCGCCGCTGACGACCTCGATCCTGCCGCACATGGCGATGGGCCAATGGGCGATAGAACAGCTGGAAGCGCCGGCGGCGCCCGGGCGGGGACGGTATCCGATCACCAAGCTGGAGTGCCCGCTGGTGGAGCGGGAGAGTGTGCGGGCTGTGGTGGGGGTGTCATAGGAGAGATCGCATCGCCGCCGGATTAATCGTTGTTCAGCTGCCTCGCGGTCCGCCAATGCGGCTTCTCGAACACGTGAGGACGTAGGGCTTGTCGGTCATCGCTTCGCTTGGCCGGTTTATTCGCTTGGTCACTTTATAAAGCCCGCGCCTCTGGCGGAGAGCGCGGGCCGATCGGGGCTGTCGCCCCAATCTTCAGCAGGCGATGGAGGGCACCACCTGCCGCACGTATCAACCTTTAGGGACTGCTAATGTTCCATCGAAGCTGTTTGATCGAAACGAAAATCGGCTTCCAAATCGCGGCTGTCGCTTGTTCGGCGTTGTAGCGGAACCCCACGGTCATACGACCGTTTTTCCACCAGAGAAACGAAGGAGTTCGCCACCATGGACTGGAACCGCGTCGAAGGAAATTGGAAGCAGGTTAAAGGCAAGGTCAAGGAACAGTGGGGCAAGCTCACTGATGATGATCTAGACCGCATCGCCGGCAAGCGCGATCAGCTCGAAGGCAAGATCCAGGAACGCTACGGCTTGGCGAAGGATCGCGTACGCCGAGACATCGATGAATGGTATGGCCGGCAAGGCTGGTAGACAGCTTCGAGCTAGTCAATTTTGAGGCGCTATGGACCGCGCCGCTTTCGTTGCGCAGATCACATTGCCTCGTGACTAGTGTTCGAAGGGTTCGCCAAGCGAGGCGACGCCGTTCAGCCTGAGCAGGCGGCGGTCCGCCGAGATGACACCGAGCACGACGATCGTAACGAGATAGGGAAGACTGGAAAGCAGTTGCGACGACACGTCCAGACCGGTCGCCTGGGCGGCGAGGCTCATCAGCGAAACCGCGCCGAAGAGGCAGGCACCCAGGAAGATGCGACCAGCGAGCCAGGTACCAAAGACAACGAGTGCGATCGCGATCCAGCCACGTCCGGCAATCATACCGTCCGCCCAAAGGGGCGTGTACACCGCCGCCGCATAGGCGCCGGCAAAACCCGCCATCATGCCACCAAAGGCTATCGCCGCGACACGGATGGCGATGACCGGATAGCCGATGGCGTGGGCAGCCTTGGGATTCTCGCCGATTGCCCTCACGACAAGGCCGACCCTCGTATAGGCAAACACCGCCCAGATCGCGAACGTCACGACAAGGGAAAGCCATACGACGACGTCTTCGACAAACAGCCTGCCGACTACCGGGATTTCCGAGAGGCCGGGAAAGGCAAGTTTCGGGAGCCCCTTGACCGTCAGGCTCTCGTAGCTTTTGCCGAACAGCGCCGAAAGGCCTTGGCCGAGGATGCCGATCGCAAGGCCTGTGGCGACCTGGTTTGCCCGGAATCCGAGTGCCAGCACTGCAAAAACGAGGGACAGGGCGGCGCTGCCGAGACCGGCGGCGACGAAGCCCAGCAGGTGTCCACCGCCGTGGTAGACGACGATGAACGCGAGCACGGCGCCGAGGGCCATCAGGCCCTCCACGCCGAGGTTAAGGACGCCGGCGCGCTCGACCACCAGCTCGCCGAGTGCGGCAAGGAGAAAGGGTGTTGCGGCTGCCAGCATGCCCGAAATAATGAACTCGACGGCGTTCATGGCTGGCTCCGGTGATGGGGAAGGCGCCACTCGACGCGGTAGCGCACGAAGGCCACGGCGACGAGATAGGCAAGCAGCAAGCTGCCTTGGAAGACGCGGACGGCGGCGATCGGCAAGTTTGCCGACACCATCGCATTGTCGCCGCCGATATAGAGAACGGCCATGAAGAGCGCGGAAAAGATGATGCCGACCGGATGCAAGCCGCCGAGATAGGCGACGATGATGGCCGCATAGCCGTAGCCGGTCGAGATCGAGCGCTGCAATTGGCCGAGCGGCCCCGCGACTTCCGCGGCGCCTGCCAGTCCCGCCACGAAGCCGCCGATCAGAAGCGACAGCCAAATCGCGCGCCCTTCGCTGAAGCCGGCGTAACCGGCCGCGCGCGGGGCAAGGCCGCCGACCTTGAGCTTATAGCCCATGAAACTTCGCTGCATGAAAACCCAGGCCGCCAGCGAGAGCGCGAGCGTGATGAGCAGCGAGACGTTGACGCGGGTACCGGCGATCAAGGTCGGCACCATCGCGTCGTTCTGAAACATCACGGATTGTGGGAAATTGAAGCCGGCCGGGTCTTTCCAGGGGCCGAGCAGCAGGTAGTTGAGGACTTGCGCCGCAACGAGGCTCAGCATCAGGGAGACCAGGATCTCGTTCGCATTGAGCCGGACGCGCCAGAAGGCGGTGATAGATGCCCAAAGCGCACCTCCGACGGCACCGAGAAGCAGCATCAGCGGCCAGATCCACTGCCCGGTCGCCTGCGGAAACCAGACGGGGATCGCCGAGGCGAAAATAGCGCCCAGGATGAACTGGCCCTCCGCGCCGATGTTGAACACTTTTGCGCGGAAACCGATCGCCAGCCCCTGCGCGATGAGGAGAAGAGGCCCCGCCTTGAGCAGCACCTCCGCGAACGATGCCCAGGAGAGGAACGGCTCGAGAAGCATCGCGTACAGCACGGTCGCCGGATCTCGGCCAATCAGCACATAAAGGCCCAGATTGAGGATGATCGCCATGCCAAGCGCGGCAACCGGGGCCAGCATGGCCGCGACGAGCGAGGCATGCTCCCGGCGGACCAGCGCGGGGAGGAACGTCGCGGCCCGAACATTCATGCAGGAACCTTCTCTGGCGAGCCATGTGCGCCGATCATGTACCGGCCGATGTCTTCGGGGCGTGTGTCCCGCGTGACCAGAGGCGGACTGAGCATCCCATGATGCAGCACCTGGATGAAATCGCAGAGTTCGAAAAGTTCCTCGAGTTCCTCGGAAATGACGAGGATCGCCATGCCCTCGTTGCGCAACGCAATGAGCCGCCTTCTGATGGCGGACGCAGCGCCGATGTCTACGCCCCAGGTCGGCTGCGCCACGAAGAGCAGTTTTGGCGAGAGCATCATCTCGCGACCGATGATGAATTTCTGCAGATTGCCGCCGGACAGCGAGCCCGCTTCGGCAGCCGGGCCGGAGGTGCGGACGTCGTACCGGCGGATGCATTCGCTGGTGAAAGCCGTCGCTCCGGCGTTGTCGATGAGGCCGTGCCTCACGAGATCGAAAGGATGGGCGGTAAGAACGGTGTTGAGCACGAGCGACATTTCAGGGACCGCGCCGCGTCCGAGCCGGTCTTCGGGCACGAAGGCGAACCCGAGTCTCCTGCGCGCGGCCGCATCGAGTGCGCCTACGTCGCGGCCCATCATGAAGATCCGGTCGCGCTGTTCCTTCAGCATCGCTTCGCCTGAGATGAGCGCGGCAAGTTCGCCTTGGCCGTTGCCCGATATTCCGGCTATGCCGAGGATCTCGCCTGATCGTACCGTGAGGCTGATGCCGGAGAGCGGCGTGGCAAAAGGGTCATCCGGCGTGTGGTCCATGCCGATTATTTCCAGCCGCTTCTCCCCCTCGGGCATGGCCAACGCCGGCATCACCTCCGGCATGTCGCGGCCGATCATCATGCGGGCTAGGTCGTGCGCATCATGGTCGCGCGGGTCGACGGTGCCGATAACGCGCCCTCCACGTAGGATGGTCGCCTGGTCGCAGATCGTGCGAATTTCCTCCAGCTTGTGGGAGATGAAGAGGATGGACACGCCGCGGTCGCGAAGCCGCCTGAGCGTGTCGAACAGTTTCTTCACCGCCTGCGGTGGCAGCACCGAGGTCGGCTCGTCGAGAATGAGCAGCTTCGGGTCCGTCATCAGGCAGCGGATGATCTCCACCCGCTGCCGTTCGCCGACCGAGAGCGCGTGCACATCGGCGAAAGGATCTACTTCAAGGCCAAAATCTTGGCCGAGGCTGCGGATGCGCCCCGCCAGCTCCGCCTTGCCGCCGGGCACGACGAGCTGGATGTTCTCGACAACAGTCAGTGTCTCGAACAGCGAGAAATGCTGAAAGACCATGCCGATGCCCCTGCGCCGTGCCTCGGCCGGCGAGGCAAGGCTCAGGGGTTCTCCGTTCCAGACGACGGTGCCGTCGTCCGGCTGTTCGACGCCATAGATGAGTTTCATCAGCGTCGATTTGCCCGCCCCATTCTCCCCCAGAATCGCATGGATCGATTGGGGCGCCACGTCCAGATCGATGGCCTGGTTGGCCCGGATCTGGCCGTAGCTCTTCGAGATGCCGCGCAGCGACAGAAGGGGCGGGCTCATGGCTTACTTCGGCAGCGGTGTGGTGACACCCTTGACGTGCCAGTCCATCGCGACGATCTCGGCATCCGCCATCGCCGCACCGGCGCCGGCGGCTTCGCTGCCGTCGGCCTTGGTGATCGGGCCTGTGAAGGGCGAGAAGCTGCCGTCGGCGATCTTCGCCGCCACGTCCTTGATCTTCGCCATCGTGTCGGCCGGGACATCCGAGTTCCAGTCCGCGACCTCCACCACCTTTTCGGCGACGCCGAGGAAGGCGTTGGCGCCCTTGAACGTTCCGGCGATGTGGGCATCCACGGAAGCCTTGAAGAAGGGCGACCAGTCCGTCGCGATGCAGCCGAGATATTTTTTCGGCGCGTATTTCTTCATCGACGAATTGAGGTTGAACGCGTAGATGCCAGCCTCCTCGCAGGCCGAGATGACGGAGGGCGTATCCTGGGCGTTCGAGAAGATCACGTCGCAGTTCTGTGCCATCAGCGCCTTGGCGGCTTCCTGTTCCTTGGCCGGGTCGAACCAGGAATTCACCCAGACGACCGAAACCTCGACAGCGGGATTCACGGTCTGTGCGCCGAGCGTAAACGCGTTGATCGAGGTGATCAGCTCCGGAATGGCGAAGGCCGAGACCGAGCCCAGCTTGCCGGTCTTGGAAAGAGCCGCGGCGGCCATGCCGAGCAGGTAAGTGCCCTGGAAATACTTCGCCGCGAAGGGCGAGAAATTCGGCGCGGTCTGGAAGCCGGAGGCATGCAGCACGGTGACCCCAGGATCGCGGCGGGCGATCTGCAATGCGCCATTCTGGTAGCCGAATGAGCCGGCGATCAGGAACTTGTTACCGTCGGCGACGGTCTTGTTCATGATCCGGTCGGCGTCCGGCCCCTCGGCGATGTTCTCGATGACGGTGATCTTCACCTTGTCGCCATATGCGGCCTTGACCGGCTCGAGGCCGGCGGCGAGCGCGTGGCCCCAGCCGACATCGCCGACCGGCGACGGGAGCACGAGCGTGATACCGAGCGGCTCGTCGGCCGCGAAGGCGGGACGGCCGCCAAGGGTGCCGGCAAGCCCCGTCGCGGCAAGGCCCTTCATCAGAGTTCTGCGGGTCAGATAGTTCAGCATGTCAGTTCCCCTTTTTTAAGTTGTCAGAATTCCACCGCGGCAAGAGCGGCTTCCGCGTCCGCGGCAAGCCGGGCCTCGTCCAGCCCGGCAAACGCACCCTTTTCCCAGACGATGCGGCCGTTGATCATGGTCATGTCGGTGGGCATGCCGATGCCGACCTTGGCAATCAGGCTCAACGGATCGTGGCGCGTGCCGACATAATCCATGCGGCGCGTGTCGATCGCGAAGAGATCGGCGGCCATGCCTGACGACAGTCGGCCGATGTCCTTGCGGCCCAGAAGCGCGGCGCCGCCCGATGTCGCATAGCCGAGGAAATCGGCCGGCGCGGGCACCGGATGAGCGCGCGTCGAGGCCGCCAGGCATTGCAGCATGTAGGCGGAATGGATGCAGTGCATGAGGTTGGAATTGTCGTTCGAGGCAGCGCCGTCGCAGCCGAGACCGACGCGCAGGCCGAAGGCGGACATGGCGGGAATATCGGTCACCTGCGCACCCACCAGATAGACCGGCTCCGGACAATGCGAAACACCGGTGCCGCTCGCCGCCATCACCCGCAGTTCATCATGCGTCAGCTCCCAGCAATGGGCATAGAAAGTGTCCTGGCCGGCAAATCCGAGTTCCTCGAGATAGTCCACCGTGCGCATGCCGTGGCGGGCCTCGATGACCGGGCTTTCGCCCTCGCCGACATGGGTGTGCATCCGCAACCCGCGATCACGCGCCAGCGAAACCGATTCCACGAAGGTCTCGCGGTAGCAGTTGACCGGCTGGCAGGGAGCGACGACGACCTGGCGCATGCTGAAGGGGCTGGTGTCGTGATAAGTGTCGGTGAGGCGTGCGCAGTCGGCGATGAATTCGTCCGTGGTCTCCAGCATCTCGTCCGGAATGGTCGAGCCTTCCGACTTCGGCAGCGTGTTGCCGCCGCGCCCTGCGTGGAACCGCATGCCGAGAAGATCGGCCGCTTCGAACTGCCGGTCGATGAGCCGCTTTCCGGCATGGCGTGGAAAATTGTACTGGTGGTCGAAGGCCGTGGTGCAACCGTGCTTGATCATCTCCGCCATCGCCGTGATCGAGGCGTGGTAGAAACAATCCTCGTTGAGCCGGGAGAAGATGGGATAGATCCGGTCGAGCCATTCGATGACCGACAGCTTCGTCCAGTCGAGCTCGGCACGGTTGCGCACGAAGCACTGAAAGAAATGATGGTGCGTGTTGACGAGGCCGGGATAGACGAACCAGCCGTCGGCGTCCCGCACGATGGTACCGGCCGGCAGCTTGCCTCCGTGCAGGCCTTCCCCGATCGCCTCGATCCGCGGCCCATTCGTCAGTATATCGACATTGCGCCGGACGCTCGGACCCTTGCCCTCGTCGGTGATGACCGCTGCGCAATTCTTCAGGAGATAGCCGGTCATCTCACGCCTCGTCCGGGCATGGTCGCGGTTCGGGCTTCAACTCGTGCAGCCGGTGGATACCGGGCATCTCGATGAAGTTGTCGAGGCTGCGGAGCGCTCGCGACCAGAGCCGGATCGTGGGATACGGGTCGAGGGAAACGCCCCCGTCGGGCGCGAGCGCGACATAGGGAAAGCAGGCAATGTCGGCAATCGTCGGCCGGTCGGACGCGAGAAACCGATCGCCACGCATTTTTTGTTCGAAGAGGCCGGCTTCCAGTTCACGCAGTGCCGCCATGCCATTGGCCTGAAGCGCACCGATGTCACCGGGGCGCAGCAGCATCTCATGCAGGCGCGCGCCGCCGAGGCTGGCGGTCAGCCTGTGCGAGAAGGAAAGCCATTGCTGGATGCGCGCCGTCTCCTCGGGGGCGCCGCTGCCGAGCCAGGCCGGTGCTGCCTTCGCGGCGAGATAGCCAAGCATGGCGGAAGACTCGGTCAGGATCAGGTCGCCGTCTTCAAGGATCGGGATGGAACCACCCGGGTTGAGCGCCATAAGCTCTGGGCCGCGATGCTCGGCGCCGGGATGGAAGTCGACCGGACGGATCTCGAGCTTCACGCCCGACAGCGCCGCCATCAGGCGCACCTTGTAGCAACTTGGGGAGAGGACGTAGTCGTAAAGCCTCATTGTGCCACCAGCTGCGCGCCGTAGGTATAATTGTGGCGTTTCAGCCAGCGGCGATAGGCGACCGAGGTCAGGTCCGCGCGCGTCGGGATTTCCATGCCGGGATCGAGCGGCAGAAGCCGCGGGATCTGGTTTTCGAGGATCGAGCGGTCCTGCAGGAAAATCGTCTGCTGGAAATGGATGAGGTCGGTCAGTGGCGTCTCGTCGTCGAAGAGCGCCATCCACGGCCAGACGTCGCAGAGATCCTCGGCAAGCGGCTGGACGAACAGCGCAATGACATCCCATTCGCCCGGGCGCGGCGGGCAGGTCTTGTAAAGGACCGAGCAGGTCGGAGCCGGCACGCGGTACATATATTCCGTCGTGATACCCCCGCTCGCTGATTTCGCCGCCTGCGGCTGGTAGAACTTCACCTGGGTTGCCCAGACCTCGTCCTCGTCCTCGCGGATCTCGACCTTGTAGTTTTCGACCTCGGTATGCGGCTCCGAGCCGAGGATGTCGGTATGGACGAAGGGGAAGTGTGCGATGTCGAGGAAGTTCTCGACGGCGCGGAGCGGCGAGCAGCGCACCCGCACCACACCGACATCGACGAAGCGGCGCCCGGGCTGGTCCGCCTCGGGAATCGGAAAGACCGCTTTCCTGGGTTCGCCGAGCGACGACCAGATATGGCCATAGCGCACCGAAACCGGCAGCACGCGCCCGTTTTCGCCTGTCACTTTCGCCGCGCCATCGGTGTCGAGCGCAACCTTGATCGGTTCGCCCATCAGGGTGGTCTCGCGCCCATCACGGTCGAGCCGGCTGAAAAGCCCGACCGGATACCATTCGTCGCGCATCGCATCGTCGATCATGACGCAGCCCCTTCCGCTTCGATCCGTTCGGCCATGCGCCGAAGGCTCTCGGCGGCTCGCGAGGCGGCGATGCGCTCGGACACACCGCAATCGGCTGGAACAAGGACGTGGATCAGCGTCTCGCCGGTTTCCTCCGGTATGGGCAGCAGGCGGATTGCCGGCGCGCCGGGCGCCTGCCAGGCGAATCCTTCAACGGCAGCCTTCGTACCGGCAGCGGCAGAGAGCGCCGAATGTCCGGCACGGGCCGTCAACGAACGGAGCGGGACGTAACCTTCAAAAAGGGGTGGCTTGCCGTCGGGCTCTCCATCGGCGACCCAGACGATGCCGCCTGCCTCTTCGACCGACCGGGTCGCAACGCGAATCGTCTCCGGCGGCGTGAGATTGGGATGGGCGGGAATGCGCAGACACCGACCGGCCTGCGAATAGCTCCAGCCGTGATAGATGCAGGAAAGCGCCTCGCCGCGCACGAAGCCATGGGAGAGGCGCATGCCGCGATGCGGACAGCGATCCGCCGATGCCGCCAAGCACCCCGATTGGCTTCGCCAGAGGGCAATGGGACCGGCGGGCGTCCACGCCGGCATTGCCTGTCCTGCTGGCAGATCCTGGGAAAGGGCGACCGGCACCCAGGTGTCCGTCTTGTCGGACAGCATGACCTTACTTTCCGTACTGATACCACTGTTTGCCGACCAGGGATGCCAGCGAAAGGAGTTGGCGAACCGCTCGATGGGCTGAGGTATGCATAATTATTTCGCAATTGCAATATTGATCAAATTAAGTGCAAACGGCCGGTAACCACACGCAAAGCCATGTGTTTTTTGCTCGCAGGCGCGCGGTCGATCGTCTCGACCCAGACGTCGATGGGCCCGAGCGAACATCCCATCTCCATCATATCGATCAGTTCCGCCGCACCGCCAATATCGAGCTCGATGCGATCGCTACTTGCATGAGTGATATGGTGCACGAGGCCGAGCTTGGCCGCATGGCGCATGATCCAGGGCACGAAGGACGCGGGTTGAAGGTGGCCGCGAATGGTCATCCGCTCATGGTGCCGATTTTGCTTCATCATGAACGAACCTCGCGGCTTGGCATCATGGTCAGCAGCATAGCGTCTGAGTGAACGGGCGGAAGTGGTAATCGACGCGTGAAATTGCAGCGAGCCGCGGTCCATAGGCTGGTCGGCCAGAGCGGGCTATGCCGCGACCGTCAAGTTCCTGGCGCTGAAGGATAAGCCCACCGCCATCTTCTGCCAGAACGACCGCACCGCGATCGGCTGCTACGAAGCGCTGCAGGAAGCCGGCCTGCACAATGGCGCACCCGACAGGATTCGAACCTGTGACCTCTGCCTTCGGAGGGCAGCGCTCTATCCAGCTGAGCTACGGGTGCTTTCAGGACCGGCGATCCGGAAAACGAACCAGCCGGTAAACCGGCCAGCCATGGCTTCTTAGCGGAACCCGTCGCGGGCTTCAACGGCCAAGTGAGTTGTGCGAAATCAAAAGGGCTGGTGCACAGAATCAAAGGCGAGAGCACCAATCACGATCCTTCATACGCTCTCATGAACAACGGTTGCGCCTTCTGGAAATCAGCCATTGACCTGATTGAAACTTGCAGATTGCCGGTTCCGTAGTGGCCAATTTTCGTCACATCACGGGTGAAGCCCTCCTCAACCGTGATTGTCCGTGGGTCTAGCTTGAGGTAAACAACAGCAACCTTCGGCTGAGGGTAGACCTCAAGGCAGGCGAAGTTCTTTATGCGCTTGAACGCTGTATACAACTTTAGCTCCTTGACCTGAACGTCGTCTCCAAGACCGATGAGAAAGTCACGGATGGCGTCATGGAGATCGCGCAAAGCGGGGCTCGCTTGCGACAGGCGATACGCCATACGGTATGTGGCATAAGGGTCTTCCAGATCTTCGTTCGGGGTGGCCACGGCGGCCTCGCCGGCAGTGCTAGTTACGGCGGGTGCGGCTGAAAATGTGTTTACCTTGGCCAACTTCGGTGCGTGAACGAGTTCTAGCATGAGCAGAGATTCACCAAACTGCCGATATCTTATCAACTCAATGTTCCGGGCGATCTGCTTTACCGCATGCTGGTCATAGCGGGTAAAATCGCCGGCGATACAGAGCAGCCTTGGAGCCGAGAAATCGACATTCTTGGCAGCTTCGGGACCGAGCTTTTCCATGGCCAGCCATTGAAATTCCTTTCGATGATCGAGAAGCCAATCGAGGTAAAATAGACCCTGATTGATGACGTTCTCGTTCACCGCGCGCTTATACTCAATGATCACGGGACAATTGTCTTCATCGAGCCCCAACGTGTCGATGCGGCCACCGTGGACTGGCCCAGTTGAGTGCTCGCTCGCTAGAAATCGAACGCCTAATAGCGCCTCAAGGTTCGCCTCAAAGATATGCTGAAGCGATTTTTCGACCTGTATGGCAGAGCCAGCTAGTTCGTGAATCTGCCCTTGGTTGAATTGAAACAGTTTAATATCGCTCAAAAAAGTGCCCACCCAATAATTGCGTGGCGCAGACTGTCTTGAATTTCCAGCTCAATGTCCAGTTGGAGCAGCCGCTGGCGAAACATCCGGACCCTTTGTCGGCGACCGCCGC
Source organism: Mesorhizobium sp. M1396 (assembly GCF_040317725.1). Taxonomy (NCBI): domain Bacteria; kingdom Pseudomonadati; phylum Pseudomonadota; class Alphaproteobacteria; order Hyphomicrobiales; family Phyllobacteriaceae; genus Mesorhizobium; species Mesorhizobium sp. M1396. The sequence continues at coordinate 123,212 of NZ_JAMYLA010000017.1, forward strand.
CCGTCATGGCTGACTGGCCGTCATCACCCCGCACCGCGCCCACCCCTCACTGCCCCGCCTCACTCTTCACCGCCCGTCGCCGACGCACCGCCCGCTTCGGCTTCCTGGCGCCGGTCAGTTCGTGCATGGCGTCTAGCTGCATCTGCTGCATTTCGGCCAGGCGGGTCCATTGGCGCGAGATGAGGTAGTCGAGTTTTTCGTGCAGATGGCGCACTTCCAGCTCGGCCTTGAGGTTGACGCGGTAGTCGTTGAAGGAGCGCAGGCGGTCTTTGGACTCCTGCCGCCGCTGGCTCATCATGATGATCGGCGCCTGGATGGCGGCAATGCAGGAGAGCAGCAGGTTCAACAGGATGAAGGGATAGGGATCGAAGGCGGCCCTCATGCCGGCGAACAGGTTGATGCCGATCCACACCAGAAGCACGCTGCCGAACGAGATCAGGAACCACCAGCTGCCGCCGAAGGAAGCCATGCTGTCGGAGACGCGGTCGGCGAACGTCCGGTGCTCCTCGAACTCCTCCTCCGAGTTTTCGGAAATCGTGTCCTGCCTGGCGATCGATTCGACCACCTGGCGGTCGAGCTCGGAGAATTCGCCGTGCTCCTGCTGGAGCAGCTCCTCCATGTAGCGCATGCGGTAGCGGCCGAGCTCGGCGCGGGTGATGCGGGCGCCGGCCGGCAGGTCCGGATGATCGGAGCGAATGCGGTCGGCGAGGCTCGGGCGCAGCGTGTCGATGCGCACCAGATCGCGCTTGCGGAATTTCCGGCCCGATATCGCCGATGGTTTTTTCTTCGGTTTGCCGCGGTGGGCGCCCGGAACGGATGGCTCCGAATCCGGCACGTCGGGCGTTTCGAGATGCTCGTCCGACGCCTGGTCGGCCTCGAGCTGCCCGGTGGTCGGCGCCTCGAAATATTCGCCGCCGCTGTCGTTCTCCGCCGGCTGCTCGGGCGGCTTGGGGACGGTGCTCATGGTGCAGGCTCCTGCTGTGGTGCTGGCGGGACGATAAACAGAGGTGACGGTGCATAGCCAGCGCGGGGCACGGATTTCGCGGGCCGGACAAGTGGTTTTGATCGAACCGGAGGGGCGATGCGGCTGGCGACGGCTCGCCCTTCGCGGGCTCAGAGCGGGTGGAGACATTCGAGATTGGCCGAAGCCTCACCAACTTCGTCATCCACGGGCGAAGCGGGAGCGAAGACCCGAGGACCCATGCTATAACCTGTCGCTTGCGGGGAAGGACTTGCCCGATGTCGGCGGCCCCCCCTCTGTCCTGCCGGACATCTCCCCCGCAAGGAGGGAGATCAGCAGTTTGCTTCGACGGCGCCTTCTTTTCGACGTTGGGGATTGGCGAAAGCAGTCATCAAGTCCAATCTCCCTCCTTGCGGGGGAGATGTCCGGCAGGACAGAGGGGGGTGCTGTCCCGCCGACATCACACGAACTTCTGCACCGCGGCAGCGCTCGGAGGTCGCGGCATGGATCCTCGGGTCTGCGCCGCGTCGCTGCGCTCCTTGCTCCGCCCGTGGATGACGAAGCGATGGGTTTTGCGCTGATCGCCGAGCCTTGCTCGAACGGCATTGCGAACCAGGGCGTACAGGGCTGCAGGAGGGCGACGGCAACAAAAAAACCCGCCTTGCGGCGGGTCGCTGGCGCGACTCAGCACCATGCCTGGATGTGTAGCACAGTTGCCCTCACCGGGCAAATGTCGAGGTCGGCGCCGCCCCTCATCGCCCTGCCGGGCGTTCGTCGTTCGAACAGCCAAGCAATTGGCTTTTCGTCCGCTTCGCGGACCACTCACTCAACTCCCCGTTAGTAACGGGGAGAAGGAGCTGGCCGCAACGACGGTGGCCTGCTTGCGACGTTGATGATTGGCGAAACCGGCGACGAGAGCGCCCCTCTCCCCGTCCCTATACGGGGAGAGGATGCCGGCAGGCAGGTGAGGGGCGGCATCAACGCCCGAAGGGGAGATGGTTCGAAACCTGAAGCGATTGCCCTGGCAGCCGGGGCCAGCCGGGCGCAAATCGCGCTGCGGATCACTGCTGCTCGGCGAACATCAGCCTGGTCTTGGTGTCGGCCATCGCAGGCGACAAACTCCGCTGGATCAGCGCTTCGACATGGTCGTTGCGCTGGCGGGCGCTGTCGGCGCCCATCACCACCACGATCAGGTTGCGGCCGTCGGCGTTGTAGGAGGTGACGATGTTGAAGCCCGAGGCCCTGATGTAGCCGGTCTTGATGCCGTCGACGCCGCGCACGCGGCCGAGCATGTCGTTGTGGCCACGCACCAGCCTGCCGCGGAACATGAAGTCGCTTTCGGAGAAATAGTGGAACTGCTGGGGAAACCGCCGATGCAGCGCCATGCCGAGCACGGCCATGTCGCGCGCGGTCGTCATCTGGCCACCGTCGGGCAGGCCGGACGCGTTGCGGAACAAGGTGCTGGTCATGCCGAGCTGGCGCGCCTTGGACGTCATCATGGCGGCGAATTGATCCTCCGAGCCGCCGAGATATTCGCCGACGGCGACCGCCACGTCGTTGGCCGATTTGACGACGATGGCGCGGATCGCGGAATCGACGTCGATGCTCTCGCCGCGCCGGAAGCGCATCTTGGTCGGCGGTTGCGAGGCGGCATGGTCCGAAACCGGGATCTGCGTTTCCTTGGTGAGGCGGCCGGCGTCCAGCGCCTCGAACAGCAGATACAGCGTCATCATCTTGGTCAGCGAGGCCGGATAGCGCTGCGCCGTCGAATTGACCTCGAACAGCTGCTTGCCGGTCCCGGCGTCGACGACGATGGCGGCGTATTTCTGCGGCGGCGCCGGTACCGCCAATACGGCGTCCGGCGGCGTCACGGTCGTGCAGCCGGCAAGCAGCAGCAACAGGCCAAGGACCGCAAAAACTCTCTGGATGAGCGGAAGGGGACGCAGGTGGGGCAAGGGCAAGTCTGTTCGGGTCAAGCTGTTGCTGAGATAAGGCGAAGCTAACGTAACGCGTCAGCTGCGTCCATTTGGTTAATGGCTGACAGTCCCAGGATTGTCGAGGCCTCGCAGGACTTGATTCCTCGCCCTCGCGGAGGGGGGAGAGGAACCCAGGCTTGCCATTCGCCCCGAAATGGCCTGTTTCCGGTGTCTTTCCTTGCCAAGACCGCGTTTCCCGTGGGAAGTCGTGGTATCTGGTGGCTTGGGGGCTTGGCATGACGAATATCGGGGCCGGGGCCGTAGCACCCTCGCTTATCAGGGCATCGCTCAGCCGCACCGGCAAATGGGCCGGCAGCGTCGCCTTTATCGGAGGTGCGGCTTCCGACATCCTCAATCCACTGGCGCCGTTCGCCGCCTATATCGCGCTGGTGGCCTCGGTCGCGGCCGTCATCATCGCCATTGCCATCGTGCTCAGGCTGGTGCTGGCGGCCAAGGCGCTGCCGGCCTTGATCTTCGCCACAAGTGCTGCCGCCGTCGCCGGCGGCGTCTACGGCCTGCAACAGCAAACCAACGCACAGAACGGGGTGATCGCCAGCCTGGTGCCGGCCATCGCCGGACTGCAGCAGTCGATGGGCATCGTTTCGGCCAAGGTGGCCAAGATCGAGCAGACGGTCACGCAGACGCAGAAGACGGTCGAAGCGGTCAAGCAGTCGACCGACACGGTGGTGAAGAAGACCGATGAGATCGCCTCCGCCCAGCAGCAGCAGACGCGGCAGACGGCGGAAGTGCAGAAGACCACCGATGAGGTGAAGAAGCAGACCGAGACGCTGCAGGCGACGACGCAGCAGATCGCCGCCTCGATCGACACCATCGCCAAGGGCTTTGCCGCCCTTGCCGCGCAAGGCGGGGCGATCGCCGAGCCGAAGCGGCCGGACGAGTTCTACCACAATGCCCGCGTCTACGAGCTCTCCGGCGACATGCTCAACGCGCGGCGCTCCTACCTCGCCTTTGCCGGTTTCGATGTCGACGCCATCGACCCCTACACGCGCTTTGCCACGCTGCTTCGGGTGCAGGACGGCAAGGCCGGCGCGCGCGAAGTGTTCGGCGCGCTTGCCGACAAGGGCAAGGCGCTGTCGATCAAGCTGGTGCATATCCAGCAGTTCGACGACGCCCAGCGCCCCGACAAGCTCAACGCCTTCATCGCGGCCCATGCGGATTTCGCGCCGGCTTATTTCCTGCTGGCGCAGGAGTTTTCGGAGGACCGCCTCGGCGCACAGACGCTGGCCGACAAGCGCAACGAGGCCAAGGCGCTGACCAAATTCGTATCCTACGAGAAGGATGGCGGGCTGCTCAAATATTTCGTCGACCAGACGCAGCTCGCCGATTGGCTGGACCGCAGCCGCAGCCGGCTGGCAGCACTTGGCGATGTGCTCGATCCCGCCCGCTTCGTGCCTTCGCTGACGCCGATGCGCTCCAACCAGGGCTGGTCGATGACCATCTCGCTGCCGGAGCCGGCGACCGCCATCTCCTGGCGCATGGGCGACAGCGGCCCGTTCACCGACACCGGTTTCCTGGCGATGAACGACCAGACCACCGGCAAGCCGATGGCCAATCCGAGCTTCGAGATGCCCGACAGCACCGTGGCCGGGATCATCGCGATCAAGTATCTCGACATCAGGGGCCGCGAGACCGGCCCGTTCGACATCCGTTTCGACCCGGACACAGCGCTGCAGCAAGGCGACAAGCAGATCCTCGACCAGTTCTGGACCTCGTGGATCGCCTTCGACTCCGGCGGCAATCACGGCCTGGTCTATTTCACCCAGATGCTGTCCTACCGCTGCGCCATCAAGGAGGTGCATTACAGCCTGGACGGTGCCGCGCTCGACAAATCGCTCGAGATACCGCCTTGCGACAAGAAGGACCCCTACGCCATCCCTTACGACGCCAGGGGCTATTTCAAGGTCGCCGACAGCGTGACGTCGATGTCGGTGCAGGTCACCTACACCGACGGCACCAAGTCGCCGATGCGGGTGTACAAGCGGCGGTAGGATCTCCTTCACCCTCCCCTTGTGGGGAGGGTCGATCCGCGAAGCGGAGCGGGGTGGGGGTCCTCGTAGGCGCCGGGGGGCCCGCCCCCGGGCGGGGCGCCCGGGCCGCGCCGGCCCGGCCCGCGCCCAGCCCCCGCGGCGGCGGCGGGGAGCGGGGGGGGGGCAAGAAGT